>JAEUNS010000122.1 GCA_016790005.1 Zoogloeaceae bacterium | reverse complement strand
TTTCGATCGCAGTCACGCTGCGCCTTACCGGCGCCTTTCATGAAGATGGCTGGGCCGACACCTGTGACGGACTCGGTGGCGGCTGGGAAAAGTCACAGGTCCTGACCATCATGAAGGACTCGCGTATCGGCACTTATGGCGCCGCCGGGCTGTTGCTGATGCTGGCGACCAAGGCGGCCGCGCTGGTCGAGCTGGCCACGCTTTCGCCGACACTCGCAGCCATCGCGCTGGGCGTGGCGCATCCGCTGTCGCGGCTTGCATCCACCAGCCTGATTCACACCCTGGATTATGTTCGCGAAGATGAGCTTTCAAAGGCCAAGCCGCTCGCCCGCGCCTTGAACCGAACGGAACTCGCAATTGCCTGCGGCTGCGGGCTGCTGCCGCTGCTGATGTTGCCCGTTACGGCTGCTGCGCTCACACTGATCCTGGTCGCCATCGTCACCGTGCGCGCACGCCAGGTATTCCAGCGGCGTCTCGGCGGTTACACTGGCGACTGCCTCGGTGCGACCCAGCAGGCCACCGAAATTGCGTGCTACATCGGAATACTCGCCGCATGGAACTTCATCTGATTCGCCATCCCCGCCCGGACATTCCGCCTGGCGTCTGCTATGGCCGGTCGGACATCGGGCTGGCCGAGGATCCAGAAAAGGTCGCCGCGCGCCTGCGCGACCTCCTTCCGGCTGGCTATCGCCTGCATGCGAGCCCCCTCGCTCGCGCGCGCCTGCTCGCCGAATCCCTCGGCGAGCCCATCCTCGACGAACGCCTGCGCGAGATCCACTTCGGCGACTGGGAGATGCAGCCGTTCAACGAACTTGGCGATGCCATCGCCGCCTGGGAATCCGATCCGCTCGGATTCAGCGCGCCCGGTGGCGAGTCGGTGCATGACATGGCCAGGCGCGTGCGAGAGTGGCTCGACGAGTGCCTCGCCGACACCACCACGCCTGCAGTCGTGGTCGGACACGGCGGCCCGCTGCGCGTGATCGCCGGAACCTTGCTCGGCATTCCTCCCGAGCGCTGGCTGAGTCTGGACTTTGCCTGCGGCCATGCAAGCCGGATCGATGTTCATGAATGGGGCTGCGTGCTCAAATGGTTCAATCGCTGAACACCGCCCCACCCCCTGCGACAGAGCGGAAATGAGCAACAAGGCCATCAGCGACAGGTCGGATCTCGCCACCACAGCGCGTGAACACCCGCTGATACTGTGGTTGATCACCGACAACAAACCCGGGCACCGCAACCAGCTCGAGGGCCTGCGACTGGCCTTCGAACGCCAGGGCGACATCCAGACACACTGGCTGAACGCCCGCGCGCCGGGTCAATCCCTGCTGGACTGGGGTCTGGGCCGATTCCCGCCGGGGAGTGCGCTGCCCAAGCCCGATCTGATCGTGGTCGCCGGACATCGCACCCACCTATGCGGACTCGCGGCCCGTCGCGCGCGAGGTGGGCGACTCGTCACGCTGATGCGGCCCAGCCTGCCGACAGGGTTTTTTGATGCCTGCGTGATCCCGCTGCATGACGATGCCCCGGTCGGCGAGCATATTCTGCGCACCCGCGGGGTGTTGAATCCGATGCGGCCCGGCGTCAAGGTGCCGGGCAGCGCGGCGATCCTGGTCGGCGGCATCAGCCGCCACTACCGCTGGGATGACGATGCAGTCGCACAGGCGATCGAAACCCTGCTGGACCGCTGGCCCCAAGCCCTGGTCACCGACTCGCGCCGAACCCCCGCCAGCCTGCGCGGCCGCCTCGCCGCGCGTGCCGGTGGGCGCTACCAAGCCTGGGAAGACTGCCCGCCCGGGTGGCTGGCAACCACGTTGGCATGCACCGAAACCGCCTGGATCACCGCCGACAGCGTCTCGATGGTGTATGAGGCGCTCACCGCAGGTTGCGCCACCGGGCTGATAGAATTGGCACCGGCAACAGAAAAGCCGGGCAAGATCGCTGCCGGCCTCGCCAAGCTCGAACATGACCGGCTCATCGTGACACTTTCGGACCTTCTCGCCTCGGGAACCCTGCCCAGCCGGCCTGCAACACCGCTGGCCGAGGCCGATCGCGTCGCCACCCAACTGCTCGCACTTGCTTCCACAAGCTCGGCATGACTACTAACCCCGCCCCCGTGCGCAGCACGCTGCATACCCGTCCGATCCGCGAGCTGCTGGTCTGGAACCACAAACATACCGCCACCAACGTCTATTCGCGCGACCGGGTGGCATATCGCATCCTCGAACGCTCGGGCATCCATGTGCGCTTTTTCAGACCTCACAGCTCACCGCTGGCCGACATCGAAGCGCTATTCGCACGCCTGCCCCGGCCTGATGCGGTGTGGGTGCCGAGCTTTCGCCATCGCGATGTCGCGGCTGCGGCCCGCTATTGCCGGCGCAACGCCCTGCCGCTGATCTTCGACCCTTTGATCAGCGCTTACGACAAACAGGTCAACGAACGTGCCAAATTTGCCGCCACTGGTACGGCAGGGCGAAGACTGCTGCGGCATGAGCGGGCACTGTTCGGCCGTGCCGACATCGTGATTGCAGACACCGCCGGGCATGCGGAATACTTCGCTGACATCCTCGGGGTAGAGCCTGAGCGCATCGTGGTGCTCCCGGTCGGTGCAGACGAATCCGTATTTCAGTTCCAGCCCACCCGAGCCGCACAGACGCCACAGCGGCCGCAAGTGCTGTTCTTCGGTTCTTTCATCGGTTTGCATGGCGTACCCACCATCATCGAGGCCATCCTGCACTATGCGGGCCCGCCGATCGAGGTACGCCTGATCGGCGATGGCCCTGCACATGCCGATGCGCTCGCCCGCCTGGGCCATTTGAACCATGACGACTGCCTCGCCAGGGTGCGATTCGAAAACTGGGTGGATCTCGAAACGCTCGCCAAGCGCATCGCCGCAGCGGATATCGTGCTGGGCATCTTCGGCACATCGGCGAAGGCACTGCGGGTCGTGCCGAACAAGGTCTATCAGGCACTGGCCGTCGGCCGCCCGGTCATCACTGCCGACACCCCGGCATACGATGCACGCTTTCGCAGCGACGATGGCGGCGCCATCAGCTTCAGCGAGCCCGGAAACCCGCAGGCCTTGGCACAGTTGCTCGCCGAATGGGCACACGAGCCCAGTGAGCGCGAGACGCGTGCCCACGCTGCGCGCAGGCTGTTCGACCTGTATTTTGCCGAATCGCAACTGCAGGCCGGCCTGATCCATGAGCTCGAGACGCGCGACTGGGGTCGCCGACTGGTGCGATAATGCCGACCCCTGCTCGCTGCACCCCGCTTTGGCGGCAATTGCACGCAGCGCATGCCCGCGCAATCCATTAGAAATGACAACGTGACCCTCACCCGCATCAAGCTCCTCAGCCGCTGCGATCCACGCGAATGGGCCCGCTACTTTCCCGCCAGCGACGGGCGCTGGGCTGACTGCCAGTTCATTTTCGACCGCGATGAGCGCAACTACGACTGGCTGGTCGTCTATGACGACCTGCCCGCTCAGCCCGGCGCACGCCGCGACGAAGCAAGCGAGCGGCTTGCCTGCCCGGCCGCCAACACCCTGCTGGTGACGACCGAGCCCTCATCCATCAAGGCCTACGGACGCGCCTTCGCGGCGCAGTTCGGGCATGTGCTCACCACCCAGCCGGCCTGGGCGCTGCCGCACCCGCAGCGCCACTTTCAGCAGGCCGCCAACCACTGGTTCTACGGCCTCGGCTCGAGCCGGTGCATGAGCCGTGCCGAGTTTCTCGCCGGCCCCGCACCCGAGGCGAAGACCGCCGACCTCTCCACTGTTTACTCATCCAAGCGCCAGTGGCACACCAACCATGCCCAGCGCTATGCCTTCATCGCCGCAATGCGCGAACGCCTGCCCGAAATGGCACTGTTCGGTCGCGGCGCGACACCGATGGACGACAAGGCCGAGGCGCTTGCGCCGTTTCGCTATCACCTGGCGGTTGAGAACCATATCGCCCTGCATCATTTCACCGAAAAACTCAGCGATGCCTTCCTGGCCCGCTGCCTGCCCTTCTACGCCGGCGCGCCGAATGCGGCAGACTACTTTCCGGCCGACAGTTTCATCCCGATCGACATCCGCGATCCGGACGGCGCAGCCCAGATCATTCGCAGCGCAATAACCGACAATGCCTGGTTCAAACGCCAGGACGCCATCGAAGAAGCACGGCGGCGGGTGCTGGAAGAACACCATCTGTTTGCCGTGATCGCTCGCATCGTCGCCGGGGCATCGCGCGCCACGACAGCGCCTGCGTCAGACACGACCCTGCTGAGCCGGCATGCCTGGCGCAAGGCTCACCCGCTGGGTAGCGGGCTCCACATGCTCGAAAAATTACAGGTGCGCGCCCGCTCGCTGTGGCATGCCCGTTATGGTGAAGACGTGCGTCACCTCCGGCAAGGCGACTTGCATTGAGCCCATGACAGAGCACGCACGAGAACAAGAGCCGAGGGCATCGGCCGCCAGCTTCGCGGTGGCGGTCCTGTTCACGATCTTCGTCTTCAGCACCCCCGCCAAATGGGCGACGCTACACCTCGCCAGTTTGCTGATCGTGCTCTCGCTGGCGTGCTCCACGTGCTCATTCTGGTCGGCGCCAGCGACCCGCCTGTATACGCGCTACACCCTGATCTGGCTGCTGCCCGTCGTTGCCGCCACGCTTGCTCAGCACACCCTCGGGCTCGAAACCGCAACGAGATGGTCGGAGCAGTTCACCCTGATCCTGCGCATACTCGGGGTGGGCTTGGGCCTGTTGCTGCTGCTAGACAAGCAATGGATCAGCCTGCGCCGGATCGGCTTCATCGTCATAGTCTGTCTGGTCTTACATGCTGCCATCGGCATCAGTCAGTGGGTCACGCATTCAGACTCCAGTCTTACGGCCTGGCGTGCGATCAGAATCGACGGCATCGTCGGCAACCCCAATCCTTTCGGGTTTTTCATGGCACTCGGCGTGGTGCTTTGTGCCTCGCTCTTACGCAAGGACAAAGAATCGCAGGCGATCCGTATTTCACTCTGGATGGCCACCACCATTTTCGTGCTCGCCATTCTGGGCAGCGGCTCGCGTGGCGCCGTCATCGCAGCCGCTGCGGGCATGGCGGTCGTTTTTCCACCCTCTTCACCCCGGCGGATCGGGGTCTACATCGCCATCCTGGGCACACTCGCGAGCGCCTATTTCGTCAGCAACTGGCAGGACACAAATGCCTATAGCGACGGCACCCGGATGGCCGCCCTGCAGTTCAGCCTCGAGTCGATCGCACAACGCCCTCTGACGGGCTGGGGCTTCGAATCCTTCACCCATCTTCCGAACCATAGCGGCATCAATTCGCCCCACAACATGTTGCTCGATCTCGCGTTAAGTAGTGGCGTGCTCACACTCGCAGCATTTCTGGTCGCGCTTGCACTCGTCACCTATACGCTCGGGCGCAGCCGTGCGCCGCTCGCACGCACCCTGCTCGCCCTCATTGCGGTCGCGTTCGTCGCGGGCACGTTCGAATATTCGGTGCTCAGTGCCACGCACTTTCGCGGCCCATGGGTGCTGATCTTCGCCCTTGCCTGCCACGTCGTCGCGGGTGATGATCGAAACAATGGTGCTCAGCAGCCATGCGCCTGACGCTGCCCTGCCGGACGCGCCGGTGCGCATGAGATCATCGACGACCGCGGCCTGACGCGCCAACGAATCCGCTCACCACACCAGGACCCAAACCTATGCATAACGAGACCTCTTCGCCCGACCGGGTCAATGTGCTCTGTCTGAAGTGGGGCACGCGCTACGGTCCGCATTACGTCAACACCTTATTTTCATCGGTAAGCAGGCATCTTGCGCGGCCATTCAACTTCTACTGTTGCACCGAGAATGCGCAAGGCCTTGACCCCGCCATCAGGATCATTCCGTTTCCCGAGAACCCGGGTGTCAAGCGCGGTTGGCCGGATATTCTGGTCAAGCTGGTAGTGACCCGCGACGGCTTCGGTGAAATGACCGGCCCGACCCTGTTTCTGGATCTCGACGTCGTGATCATGGACGACATCGGCTGTTTCTTCGACTACAAGCCTGGCGAATACTGCATCATCCACAACTGGGTACACCGCCGCAAGGCGCTGATGGGGCGCAAGCCCGCAGTCGGCAACTCATCGATTTTTCGCTTCGACGCGGGCAGATCAAACCACGTCTACGAAACATTCCTGCGCGAGATCGACCAGGCCGAGAACCGCGCCCTGTTCAACACCGAGCAGGCCTTTCTCACCCACGCCATGGGTCGGGTCAATTGGTGGCCTGACGAGTGGGCACGCAGCTACAAATGGAATTGCCGCCCGGTGTTTCCGCTCAACCTCTTCGTCGCGCCAAAACCACCGCGCGGCTGCCGCATTCTGGTGTTCCACGGCCGCCCCGACCCGGACGAGGCCATTCGCGGCTACACCGGCCACAAGATCCACCACTCCACGCTGCCTGCGCCCTGGATCGCCGAATACTGGCGGGTGTGAGATCACCCGTGGCCGTTCAGCGGCCAAAGGCCTCGGTCGGCCAGCGATAGGCGTGTGAGAATGGCAGGCCCAGCGTGGCTTCGAGCATGTATTGCGACACCAGCCGCTCGTTGAACTCTGCGTGTCCCAGCGCATGGCCACGCGCGGCGATGCGCTGGCGCTCGGCGTCGTTGGCCAGGTAATGGCGCAACTTGTCGATGAAGTCGTCCTCGCCATCGACCTCGACCAGGGTATCCGCGCCATAGAGCTCCGCCAAACCGAAAGCCGCGGTCGAGAATACCAGCAAGCCATTACCCTGGTACAAGCCGATGCGGTCCGACGAATACAAGTAGAGCTCGCCCCCCGGGCCAGACCGGGCCGACTCGGTACATTGGCTGAAATTCAACCCGATTTTCGACTGGCCGAGCGCATCCATGAAGGCTGCGCCAAACAGGGTCGTGCCGGGCGCATGGCCATAAAAACCGGCCTTGACCGCAGGCAGCCGCGCCTGGATGAGCTCGCGCGCCCGTGCTCTGAGATCGTCGGGCCGCTGCCATTTCGAGGCATGCCCGGCAAAGAAAACATCCAGCCCGAGCTCGGTGCGTTCGTGACAACGATGGGTGTCGATGCTGGCGTCCACCGGATTGGGAACGAACGCC
>JAEUNS010000119.1 GCA_016790005.1 Zoogloeaceae bacterium | reverse complement strand
ATGCCAACCGGCAGATCCTTGGTGGCGACGACGACGCTGGTGCGGAAGGCGACGCCTTCGGCCTGCATCTGCTCGACGCGGCGATCGATCAGCGACTTCTC
Organism: Zoogloeaceae bacterium; assembly: GCA_016790005.1. Classification (GTDB taxonomy): domain Bacteria; phylum Pseudomonadota; class Gammaproteobacteria; order Burkholderiales; family Rhodocyclaceae; genus UBA2357. Next base: position 1,288 of record JAEUNS010000119.1, on the reverse strand, counting down.
CATCTTGAAGTCGGGGATGCCATAGCGCAGCAGGCCGCCGATGCGGTCGCTCTTTTCGAACACAGTCACGTCGTGGCCGGCACGGGCAAGTTGCTGCGCTGCGGCGAGGCCAGCCGGGCCGGAACCGACTACGGCGATCTTCTTGCCGGTCTTGACGGGCGCCAATTGCGGCTTGACCCAGCCCTGCTCCCAGGCCTTGTCGATGATCGCCTGCTCGATCGACTTGATGCCGACCGCATCGGAGTTGATGTTGAGCGTGCATGCCGCCTCACAGGGCGCAGGGCAGATGCGACCGGTGAACTCGGGGAAGTTGTTGGTGGAATGCAGCACCTCGATCGCCTGCTGCCACTGGCCGCGATACACCAGGTCGTTCCAGTCGGGGATGATGTTGTTCACCGGGCAGCCGTTGTTGCAGAACGGAATGCCGCAGTCCATGCAGCGCGCGCCCTGCACCGCTGCCTCTTCGTCGCTCAGACGAAGCACGAACTCCTTGTAGCTTTTGACCCGGTCAGGCACCGGCGCATAGGCCTGTGACAGACGTTGATATTCCAGAAATCCGGTGGGCTTGCCCATGTTACGCGGCCTCCAGTTGGCTTTGGCGCTGCTCGGCCAGCTCGGCCAGCGCGCGACGATATTCAATAGGCATCACCTTGACGAACTTGCCGCGCCAGGTGCTCCAGTCATCGAGAATCTCACGGGCGCGGATGCTGCCGGTGAAGCGGGCATGACGCTCGATCAGGCCCTTGAGGATCAGTTCGTCGCCCATTTCGAGGTGGTCGATTTCTACCCGGCCGTGCGATTCAAGTTCGTCTCCTGACTCGGAGCCCTTGCGCGCTTCGATCTCGTCGGGCATCGGCTCGAGTGCGACCTGCGCCATGTTGCAGCGGGTTTCGAAAGTCCCGTCCTTGTCGAGCACGTAGGCGACGCCACCAGACATGCCGGCCGCAAAGTTGCGCCCGGTATCGCCCAGCACCACCACGGTGCCGCCGGTCATGTACTCGCAACCGTGGTCGCCCACGCCCTCGACGACTGCGGTCGCGCCCGAGTTGCGCACCGCAAAGCGCTCGCCGCCGACGCCGGCAAGATAGACTTCACCTTCGGTCGCACCATACAACACGGTGTTGCCGACGATGATGTTGTCGGGCGTTGCCCCGCGGAAGCTCGCATCGGGCCGAACGATGATGCGCCCGCCCGAGAGCCCCTTACCGACATAGTCGTTGCCTTCGCCGACGAGTTCGAGCGTGACGCCTCGCGCCAGGAAGGCTGCGAAGCTCTGACCCGCGGTACC
>JAEUNS010000093.1 GCA_016790005.1 Zoogloeaceae bacterium | reverse complement strand
CGAAAACTTCATCTCGGTCAAGGAAACCGACGGCCCGAAGCTGGTCGCGGCACTCGAGCAGCATGTCAGGAGCTATGAAGTCGACATCATGAACCTGCAGCGCGCCGAAGCGCTGATTCCGGCTACCGAGCCGGGCGGCCTCGCGCAACTGCGCCTAGCCAACGGCGCCGTGCTCAGGAGCAAGACCGTGATTCTGGCCACCGGTGCGCGCTGGCGCGAACTCAACGTCCCGGGCGAGCGCGAATACCGCGGCCGTGGCGTGGCCTACTGCCCGCATTGCGACGGTCCGCTGTTCAAGGGCAAGCATGTCGCGGTGGTGGGCGGTGGCAATTCGGGCGTCGAAGCGGCAATCGACCTCGCCGGCATCGTGGGCCATGTAACCCTGCTCGAGTTCGATGCCAGGCTGCGCGCCGACGCGGTGCTGCAGGCCAAGCTCGGCAGCCTGCCCAACGTCACCATCATCACTCAGGCCCAGACCACAGCGATCAGCGGCGACGGACAAAAGGTGAATGGCCTGGCATACAAGGATCGCGCCAGCGATGAGATCAAGCAAGTCACGCTCGACGGGGTGTTCATCCAGATCGGGCTGTTGCCGAACACCGACTGGCTGAAGGGCTCCCTCGAATTGTCGCGCTTCGGCGAAATCGTGGTCGATGCGCGCGGCCATACCTCGGCCCATGGCGTGTTCGCAGCAGGTGATGCGACCACGGTGCCGTACAAGCAGATCATCATCGCGATGGGCGAAGGCTCGAAGGCGGCGCTGTCGGCATTCGACCATCTGATTCGCAATAGCGTCGAGGTTTCGTCGCAGGTAGCGGCAACGGCGTAACCAAGTCACCCCCCGTCGGCGGTGCCGCAGGAGGGTGATTCAGCTCAGATGTAGGTCACGGGCTTTCCGGGTGCGTGACGCATGTGCAGCGACAGACCCAGCGCGGACAGGTGACGCGCGTTGCGGCCGAGGATCGTCTGGGACAATGGCAGCAGTTCGGTCTCCTCGAATTGGGCATGCTCGCGATAGCGGGTGACGAGTTGTTCGATCGCAGTCACATCGAGGTGACTGTCCTGGCCCTTGGCAACCCGCTTGAGTTCCGGCTCAAGGCGCTTCCAGGTCGCCTCGAGTTCGCGGTGCTCGTTGGTGAGTCGTTTCGCGAGCGCAAGTACATGCTCGCGCTCGACGCCCTCTTCCGCGCTCTCCAGTACCGCCGGAAAGAGCTCGCGCTCCTCATCGAGATGGTGTTCGAAGATCGCCTCGCGAAAAAACTCCAGCGCGTTGGCGGCGATTTCGCGCGCGCGTGCGGCGGGTTCCAGCAGCGCCGGCAGTTCGTTCAGCATGTCGAGCTTCCTCAGGATGCCCACATGGCAGTGGGAAAAATCCTCGATCGGCTCAGTTGCCCCTTTTGAATCGTCTGGCTCGTTCATGATGTGCCCCTTGTATTCGGTTGGACGGGATGTTCGGATTCCGCCCGTCACAACGGGCGGAATCCATTCAGTTGCCGGTCGTCAGCGCTGGCAACCAGGTCGAGATTGCGGGTACGGCCGCGATCAACACCAGCATCAGCATGACCGCAGCCAGGAACGGCAGCGTCGCGCGGAACAGCGGCCCCATACGGATGTCGGCCTGAACCATGGCGATGTAGAGCCCCGGCCCGACCGGCGGGGTGACCAGACCGATCACCGTCGCCAGCGTGCACACCACGCCGAAGTGGATCGGGTCGATGCCCAGAGTGGTCACCACCGGCATCAGCAAGGGCACCACCACGATCAGCACGCTGATGCTCTCGAGGAACATGCCGAGAATGAGCATCATCGCGATCACCAGCAGCAGGAACACGAAGGGTGAATCGGTCAGCCCCTGCATATACGCCACCACCAGATCGGGCACGCCCTGAAAGGCCAGCACCCAGCTCAGCACCGACGCTGCCGCAATCAGGCCGGTGATGGTGGCGGTGTTGGTGCCCACCTCAAGCAGGATCTTGCCCAGGTCGCGCAACTGGATCTCGCGGTAGACCAGGCCCAGCACCAACGCGATGATCGACGCGACCGCGCCGGATTCGGTCGGGGTCATCACCCCGGCCATGATTCCACCGATCACCACCAGCGGAATCGCGGCCGGCACCAGGCCCTCGAGCAGCACCTTGATCGAAGCCGAACGCCCGCTTCTCGTCCCGGCGGGCAGACCGGGGCCAAACACGCCGTACAGAAAGATCACCGCCGCCAGCGCCGATACGATCAGGATGCCCGGCACGATGCCGGCGATGAACAGCGGGGCGATCGGCTGCACCGCGACCACGCCGTAGATGATCATCAGCATCGAGGGCGGGATGATCGGCCCAAGCAGGCCGGCAGATACGGTGACCGCGCCCGAGAAAGCCCGGTCGTAACCCTTGCGCTCCATCGCCGGGATCATGACCTTGCTCATCACTCCGATCTGCGCCACTGCCGAGCCGAGGATAGACGCCGCCATTGCATTCGTGAACAGGTTGGCATAGGCCAGCCCGCCTTTCAGCCCACCGACCAGCACCTCGGCCACCGCGATCAGGCGCTGGGTAAGCCCGGCCTTGTTCATGATCTCGCCGACCAGCAGGAAGAGCGGGATCGCGAGCAGACTATTGATCTCGAGCGCACCGTAGAACTGGATCGGAATCGAATCGTAGAGCACGGTCAGATCGCTGGTGGCCATGAACACGATCGCACTGACGAGGATGGTGCCAACGATCGGCAGCCCCGCGAACAGCAGGCCGAAGAAGACGATCAGGGTGATCATTTTTCACCCCCAATGACTGCGCGCAGATCACGCAGAATCGCAGCGAACTGGTGCCAGCACATGACCGCCACAGCCAGCGGCAGCACTGCGTAGTTGTACCAGCGCGGCAATTGCGTGGTCGCGCCGAGTTCGATGCGGACTTCGGTGCGGCTGATCCAGTCCCAGCCGAGCCAGCTCACGAACACGAACAGGCCCAGCATCACCAGCCCGAGCACCGCCATGAGGCCATGGCGTAGTCGCGGACGCAGCGCGTTGGGCAGGAAGTCGATGCTCACCAGCCGGCCGTGATGCACCAGTAGCGACAGACCGAAGAGCGTGGCGAACACCAGCATCTGAACCGATATTTCCTCAGCCCAGAAGATCGGCGCGCTGAAGAAGTAGCGCATCACCACCTGCGTCATCATGATCGTCGTGATCGCGCCGATCAGCGCGATCACCAGACCCCGCTCGATGACGGCCAGTCCTTGGTCGGTTTTCTGAATGGTCTCGTACATCAGGAAGAACTCCTTGGTTCGGCGTGACGAAGCGGGCGGAGCCACAATCGGCCACCACCTGCTTCGTGAGAAAGGGTCTCGTAGCCCGTGAGCGGGTTCAGAGCGCCTTCGCCTGTTGGTAGAAATCCGCAATCAGCGGGTTCTTCGCGATGTATTGGTCGCGGACCTTGCCGCCTACGGCCTGGAATGAGGCGAGATCGGCGTCGACCACCTGCGCGCCGTCGGCCCTGGCCTTCTCAAGGTTGCTCGCGTCAGCGTCGATCGCGGTCTTGAAGCCCCACTGCTCGGCGTCGGCCACCACCTTGGTGATCATGTCGCGATCGGCCTGCGAACGGCTGTCCCACCACTTCTTCGAGACCACGATCACGGCCGGGAAGGCCATATGCTTGGTTAGGGTCAGGTTCGGCGCCTGCTGGTGGAACTTGAGGCCGACCAGCGCGTCCAGATCGACATCGACCGCGTCGAGCAGCTTGGTGGTCAACGACGGCGCCACTTCCGACAGCGGCATCGCGGTCGGGGCGGCGCCGTTGGCGTTCCACCAGTCGTTGTATACAGGACTCGGGAAGGAGCGGATTTTCTTGTTCTTGAGATCGGCGGCCGACTTCACCGGCTCCAGCGACAGCACATGACGCATGCCGGCGAAGGCGTAGCCCAGACCGACCAGCCCGGTCTGGTCGAGGCGCCTGAGCATCTCCTTGGCAGCCGGGGTGTCGGCCGCGCGCGTAGCATGCGCGACGTCGTTGAACACATAGGGCAGCGACCAGGCGAGAAAGGATTCCTCGCGGTTGGCCAGACCACCCACGGTGAAGATCCCGAACTGCTGCGCACCGGCCTGCATCAGATTGATCATCTGAGATTCATTGCCGAGCTTCTGCAGCGGGCTGACCGCGATCTTCAGCTTGCCGCCGGAAGCGGCGGCGAGATCGGCTGAAATCTTCTCAGCGACCTGATTCCACACATGGGTCGGTGGCGTGATGTGACCAAGCTTGAGCGATTGCGCACCGGCACCAGCGGCCACGATCGACAGGGTGAAGCCAGCGACAAGGCTACGAACGAATGTCTTTATCTGCATTTCAGTCTCCTCGGGTAACTGCGATTTTTTTGGAATCGGTTTGTAATTAGGCGTCGGGCTGCACGGCCGGCGCTGCAAGCCGGAACGCATCGAGCTCGGCGCAGGCGCGGTCGACCGCGACAATGTTCGGGTATGCATCCAAATCGACCTTGAAGCGCCGTGCGCTCTCGACCTGCGGCACCAGATAAACGTCGGCGAGCGTCGGCGCAGCGCCGAAGCAGAACGCACCGCGGGCCTTGTCGCTGGCGAGCAGCGCTTCGAGCGCGTCGAACCCGGCACTGATCCAGGTCGCGCACCACGCCTGCACCGCGGCCTCGTCGCAACCGAGCGTCTTCTTCAAATACTCGAGGACGCGGCGGTTGTTGATCGGGTGGATGTCGCAACCGACGATCGCCGCCAGCGCGCGCACCCGCGCCCGCTCATCCGCATCGGCCGGCAGCAGCGCCGGGTTCGGGTAGCGCTCTTCGAGCCACTCGATGATCGCCGGCGACTGGATCAGGGTCAGGTCACCCTCGACGATCGCCGGCACGAGGCCCTGCGGATTCAGCGTCCTGAAAGCGGCCCCGAGGTGCTCCTCGGTGCGCAAGTCGACCGCCACGTAGTCGTACGCGATCCCCTTCAGGTTCAGCGCGATGCGCAGGCGGTGCGAGGTGCCGCTGCGAAAGAAGTTGTAAAGCTTCATGGTCGCACCCACGGCTCAGCCCCTCGCCAGGCAGTTATCGACGTTCCAGCCGTACAGCCACTCCATCGCATCGTAGAAGCGCGCCGGCGTGCGGCCCTTCCACAGGTCGTTGCGCACCAGGCGCTCGACACCCTTGGCGTGGTAGATGCGGCCCATCTCGCGCGACGACAGCACGATGCGCGCGGTACGGGCGACGCGCGAGCGCTGGTACAAGTCGAACGCCTGGTCGAAATCATTGCCCTTGACGCGCAGCGCCTCACCCAGCGTCACCGCGTCTTCGAGCGCCATGCACGCGCCTTGCGCCATGTACTGCGTGGTCGGGTGCGCGGCGTCGCCGAGCAGGGTGACCCGACCAAAGGTCCATTGCCCGATCGGCTCGCGGTCGGCGGTCGCCCAGCGCTTCCAGCTCTTGGGCAGATCGATCAGCTGGCGTGCCTGCGGGCAGATTCCCTGGAAGTAACTCTGCACCTCCTCCCGGCTGCCTTCGGTGACGCCCCACTCTTCCTGGTTGCGGCTGTGGAAGGTCACGACCACGTTGTACTGCTCACCACCGCGCAGCGGGTAATGCACCAGATGACAGTTGGGGCCGACCCAGATGCTGGCCGCGTTCCACTGCAGGTCTGCGGGGAAGTCCTTCTTGTCGATCACCGCGCGGTACACCACGTGGCCGGTGACCCGCGCCGGGTCATTGACGTACTGCGCGCGTACCACCGACTTGACGCCATCGGCGCCAATCAGCGCGACGCCGCGGTGGGCTGTGCCGTGCTGGTCATACACGGTGACGCTGTCGGCATCCTGCTCGACGCGATCGACCCGGGTCGAGGTCAGAAATCCGACGCGGCCGGTTTCCTGCGCGCCTTCGAGCAGCGACCGATGCACGTCGACGCGGTGGATCACCGCATACGGGTTGCCGAAGCGCGTGCGGAAGGCCTCGTCAGTCGGGATGCGACCGACCAGCGCGCCGTCGATCGCGTCGTGCATCACCATCTCGTCGGTGAACACCGAGCGGCTGCGGGCCTTGTCGCCAATACCCAGCGCATCGAAGGCGTGGAAAGCGTTGGGGCCGAGCTGGATGCCGGCGCCGATCTCGCCGATCTCCGGTGCCTGTTCCAGCACCTTGACCGCGAAGCCCTGGCGCACCAGCGCGAGCGCCGCGGCCAGGCCACCGATGCCGCCACCGGCAACGATCACGGGAAGTTGTTGTGTCGTCATGCGTGTCTCCTCACTCTGTTCCAATCGGGAATCGGGCAGATCGCTGCCCGACTCCCCGGGGTTTTATTCGGCGGCGCCGATGTTCAGTTCGATGTCGCCGACGTTGTCGATGTGGCCGACGAGCTTGTCACCGGACTTCACCGCGCCGACGCCTTCCGGGGTGCCGGTGTAGATCAGGTCGCCGGGCTGCAGGTGGTAGAACTTCGACAGATCGGCAATCAGCTCCGGAATGCTCCAGATCAGCATCGACAGGTCGGTCGTCTGGCGCCGCTCGCCATTGACGTCGAGGGTCAGCGCGCCGCGAGAGAGCACACCGAGATTGCCGACCGGCACGATCTCGGTACACACCGCCGACAATTCGAAGTCCTTGCCCAGATCCCAGGGACGGCCCTGTTCGCGGGCCACCAACTGCAGGTCGCGGCGGGTCATGTCGAGGCCGGCGGCGTAGCCGTAGATCAGGCTGGCTGCATCCGCTTCGGCAACACGGAAGCCGGGCGCACCGATCGCGACCACCAATTCCATCTCGTGGTGGTAGTTCGCGGTACCGGTCGGGTACGGCACGGTCGCGCCGGACTCGACCAGGGTCGAGGCCGCCTTGGTGAAATAAAAGGGCTGCGCATTAGCCTTGTCGACCGGCCTGCCCATCTCGACCGCGTGCGCATGGTAGTTTCGGCCGACGCAGAAGATACGGTTGACCGGGTAGCGCGCGGCGATGCCACGCACCGGCAGCGAATACACGGGCGGGGGGTTCCATAGGTAATTTGTTTGAGTCATTCTGGTGCTCTCCTTATCTGCTGTGGGTGGGGTCAGGCGCGGACTTCGTACACGCCGAGCTTCTGGTGCAGCGGCGTCTCGTCGGCGATGAAGATGAATGCGGGCTGGTCGGCGGAGCGGTTTTTCAGCGTCACCGGGGTGTAGCCCGGCGCGCAGCAGGTGTCGGCTTCGGCGAGCGTGAACACGCTATCGCCAACACTGACCTCGCTGCTGCCTTCGATCTGGTGAAACACCATCGCCGGCGAGCGTGCGGGCAGTTGCAAGGTTTCGCCCGGACGCAGCATCAGCGCCGAGTAGCCGAGGATGGCCTGGCAGGGGGCTCCGGTTTCCGGATTGACGTAGGCAACCTGCACCGCCTCAATCCCGGGCTGGGTGGCAGCGAGCGTGACCAGCGCGGCACGCACCTCGACCCATGGATAGCGCAGCATCGGGAAGCGCTTGTCGGCACGGGCGAAGATCGGCGACGGCACCACTCCACCGCGCAGGTAGGCGCGCTCGGTCGCCTCCGCGGTCACGGCCTGGGCTTCGCCTTCGGTGACGTAGGACGCTTCGACGTAATACACCAGCGGCAGGTCGAGCACGTCCAGCCACACCACCGGGTTGGTGCCGTCGTGGCCGTGTTCGTGCCACAGCCCGGTCGGAGTCAGGATCAGGTCGCCGCGGCTCATCGGGCACTTCTCGCCATCGACCGTGGTGTAGGCGCCCTCGCCTTCGACGATCATGCGTACCGCGTTCGGGGTGTGTTTGTGCGCCGGCGCCCATTCGCCCGGCAGCAGCAGCTGCATGCCGAGGTAGATCGACGCGCTGGCCTGCATCTTCTCCAGGCCGTGGCCGGGGTTGGCGAGCACCAGTACGCGGCGCTCGGCCTTTTCGATCGGGGTCAGCTCGCCGGCCTGAATCAGCAACGGGCGAATGCCTTCGTACGACCAGTGGATGGGCCGGGTACGCAGCGCCGGCTTGCCCGGCGGCAGCACCGCACGCAGGCTGGGCCACAGCGGCACGAGGTTTCGCGCGGTGAGTGCTTCCCGGTAGGATTCCGGCAAATCGTCGAGACGTCCTAGTTCCTGCATTTCGTTCTTTCCTCCATCGGGTGGTCACCTTTGCCTGGTAGGCGACCGGAACAATTTTTCCAGTCGCGTGACAATGGGTGGTCTGTTGTGATGGAGGAAATTTATCGATTCATGAGTATTTCGTCCATGCAGCTAACGGAATACAATCGATTCGAAATTCGAATAGTGAGCCCAGCATGTCTACGCCCGAACTACGCTTGTTGACCGTGTTCGATGCGATCTACAAGACCCGCAGCGTGAGCCGCGCGGCCGACCTGCTGGACGTGGGCCAACCCGCTGTGAGCATCGCACTTGGCAAGCTGCGCGAACACTATGCGGATCCGCTCTTCGTGCGCACCTCGACCGGCATGGAACCGACCGCGCTCGCCGAGGAACTCGTCCGCCCGATCCGCGCTGCGCTCAACGCACTCGACGAAGCGTTCGGGCACCGCAGCGTGTTCGAGCCGGCGACGTCCGAACGCAGCTTTCGCATCTGCATGACCGACATCACCCATCTGGTGCTGCTTCCGAGGCTGTGGCAACTCCTGCGCGCGACCGCGCCTGACATCCGCATCGATATCTCGCCACTGTCACCCGACACCGGCCGGATGCTCGAGGCCGGCGATGCCGACCTGGCGGTAGGATTCATCCCCGACCTCGAAGCGGGCTTCTACCAGCAGGCGCTGTTCCGGCAGCAGTACGTGTGCCTCGCCAGCACCGACCATCCGCGCGTTCGCGGCGGGCTCAGCCTTGAGCAATTCGAGACCGAGGACCACGCGGTATTCACCACCTCGGGCACCGGCCACCAGGTCATCGACCAGGAGATCGCCCGCCAGGGCATCCAGCGCCGGATCGTATTGAACATCCCCAACTTCCTCGGGGCCGCGTTTGTGGTCGAGCGCACCGACCTGCTGATGACGATTCCACGTCGGCTTGGCGAGCTCCTGCGGGGTCGCGGCGAATTCAGCATGTTTCAGACGCCGTTTGCGCTACCGTCGTTTTCGGTCAAACAACATTGGCACGCGCGCTTCCATCACGATCCAGGCAACCGCTGGCTGCGCGGGATCATTGCGGAGCTGATGTCGGAGCTGGGTTCGGCGACTGAGCCAGAACGATTGGAGTGATGCGGCGCCCGCCCGGACACGCGCTGGCTACTACCGGATAGCCTCGAGCTCAAACGTCATCCGGACCTCGTCGGCCACCAGATCGCCCTTTATCCCGTAAGTCATGCCCCACTCGCTGCGCAGCAGGGTGGTGGTTGCCGAGATGCCCAGCGTGTGTTTGCCATGCCCGAACGGGTAGCTGGCCGCCTTGTTGAGCTTCACCGTCAGTTCTAAGGGCCGGGTCTTGCCCAGCAGGGTCAGGTCGCCGGACAGTTTTCCGCGGGTTTCGTTTTCCCATTCCAAACCGGTCGCCTCGAACACGATCTCGGGATGGTTGCGGGTCGCCAGGAAGTCACCCTTGCGCAGATGATCGTCGCGCTTGCCGTGGTTGCTGAACACGCTTGCTGCATCCACGACCACCCTTCCCGAGACCAACTCACGGGTCTCCTCGTCGTACACGAAGCTGCCCGTCGCCTTGAGGAACATGCCCAGCACATCCGCATAGCCGACATGCAGCACGCTGAAGCCGATCGCGAAATGCTCGGGGTCGATCTCGTAGGTCTGCGGCGCGGCCATGGCCTGCGTGCTCATTGTGAGCGCACACAACAGGCTCACGCATACGCCGCGGCGAACGGATGAAGTGCGGGCAATATCAATGGATTTCATGGTCGGCCTCCTGGTTGGGCTTGTCCGGGCTCGGCCCAGACCATCTCATCATGGCTTGCACCGCGGGCGCAGGCCAAAGCTTCGAGCAGCCGAGGTTCAGCCGGCTGGGCGTCCCGGAATCCGGAGCCGCCGGCTTCGCTGCATTCATGTCGGCGACGATGGAGCCAAAAGGTATCGATGCCGAACGACACAAACAGCAGCACGAGGGCGACACCCAGCAACACGCTTGCGAGCCCGGCATCCACCCACGACGTGAGGCACAGCAACAGGCTGGCAACCTGCCACACACAGATGAACTTGCGGCGCATGCTCTCGGGCAGCGGCCGCTCAAGCCA
>JAEUNS010000078.1 GCA_016790005.1 Zoogloeaceae bacterium | reverse complement strand
AGGTGGTCGGGGTGAAATCGCTGCGAAACATCGCGATCGAACTGGCTTTGGGCATCGATCAGCGTCACCGCCGGAACATGCTCGGGCTCGGGCTGGCCGGACACATAACCAACCGGCTTGTGCAGCAGAATCGTGACCTGTGCGGCCTGACGGGCTGTTGCCTCAGGTGCGAGTTCGACTACCGCATCGGGCGAAATGCGAATACCTAACTGACTGACCCGCCGCCCATCGACCGACACCCAGCCACGCTCGATGATCTGATCGGCCTCGCGGCGAGAGCACAGGCCGCGCTCGGCCATGATCTTGGACAGACGTACCCCCTCCGGCTGCAGTGCGTTCGCATCAGGCCGGGGCTGGACCTGCGCTACGCCTGCCGCTGCCGCGGCCGCGGATGGTCTCACGCCGGCTTCATCACCTTTTGGCGCACCCCGTCCCCGCTCACTCCGATCGCCCCGATCACTGCGGGGCCGATCAGGCCCGGTGGGCCGCTTGGTCAAAGCATTTGCACCGCCTCTTGTGCCAACGGCCGCTCTTGGCTCACCCCGAACGGCCCCGGGCTCCGGCCGTGATCCGGCCTCGCTTGCAAGGGTCGAACGCGTTGCGCCGCCACGCTGAACCGGCTTGAAGCCGCTGTTGAAGCGACTGCGCAGCCCTTGTTTGGTGCGCTCGGAGGCGCCCGGAACCGGGTCTGGCGAAGTCCCTGGGCTATTGCGTATCCCGAGTTTGCCTCGGGGCGGTTTTCTCGCTGCTGTTGCTGCCACGCCTTCGTCGAGCGGCGCTAGGTCCGAGGGCTTGTCATCGCCATCCGGTTTGTTGTCGATCATGTCTGTATGAACCTGAAAACTTACTGCTCCGACCCATCCGGCTGGCTACCGGGCTCGGTGGCATGGTGGGAGCGGCGGTCGTAAGTGCTCCATCCGCAGTCACGCCCCGTCGGCGACAAGTGGCGCTCGACATCGGGATTCTGATGCAGGTGTGCCTTTGCGATGAAGTGTGCGGTGACCGGCGCAGTCAGAAAGAGAAAAACGCTGATCAGAATTTCGTGGATCGACAGCTTCCCATCGGTCGCCAGAAAGTAAAGCATCGATGCCACCAGAGCCCCACCCACGCCCAGCGTGGTGGCCTTGGTGGGCGCATGCAGGCGCGTCATCAGGTCGGGCAACCTGATCAGGCCCAACGAGCCGACGAACGAAAAAGCGCCGCCCATCACGATGAGCAGCGCAATCACGAGTTCCATGATGAAGCTCATCGTTCTATCTCCCTCAGAGTGTCGTCTGTCAGCAAGGCGCGCGTCATTCGATCACGTCGCCACGCAGGATGAAGCGACAGTATGCGACAGTCGAAACGAAGCCGAACATCGCGAACAACAGGGCCGCCTCGAAATACATGGTCGTGCCCTCCTGGATTCCGAAAAGAATGATCAGCGAGATCACGTTGATGACCATCGTGTCGACCGCGAGGATTCGGTCAGTCAGCGTCGGCCCCTGGGCGAGTCGCCACAGGTTGAAGACCAGGGCAAGCGAAACGGCCAGGAAGGCGAAAGTGAGGGCGTGATCGATCATTGGAATATCCTCTTCAGGCGCGCCTCATAACGGGTCTTGATGTCGCGCACGGCTTCCTCGGCATCGGGTGCATCGAGGCAATGAACCAACAGGCTGCGACCATCTTCCGACAGATCGCTGCTGACCGTTCCGGGCGTCATCGTGATGGTACCAGCCAACAGCGTGATCGCCTCCGGCGACTCGAGCTCGAGCGGCACCGTGATCCAGCGGGTCCTGAGCTTTTCGGCCGGGCAAAACAGGATGAGCCGCGCAACATGCAGATTGGCCACCACGACGTCGCGCGCCACCAGCAGGGTGAACGCCAGTGCGCGTCCGTAGGCCCGGATCGGCGGCCGGGCCGGCCAGAATCCGCTGGTCATGATCGGCAGCACCACCCCCAGCACCAGGCCAACAAACAGACCGCCCGCGGTAAAGGTGTTGAGCAGCAGCATCCACACCACCACCAACACGACCGACAGCAAGGGGTGTGGCATCCAACGCTGGGAGAAGGTGAGTTCAGACGTTTTTGCAGCCATGATCATTTATCCCAGACATGGCCGAGGACGGCCTCGACATAAACGGAAGGGGTAAAAATCTGCAGCGCAGTCTTGTCGAGATAGGCCGTCACCGGACCCGCGAAGACGGTCAGGAACACCGTACCTGACAACAGCATGCCAACTGCCACAAAGCTCAGCACCACAGGCCTGCGAGAGCTCTTGAGCGCCCCTTCCATCGACCGGCTTTTCCAGAACACCGTGCTGCCAGCACGGGCGAAACCGACGATCGCCAGCAACGAGCCCAGCAGGATCACCGCCCAGATGACGTAGGCCCAATCCGCATCGCGCACACCATCGAGAATCAGCAGCTTGCCGATGAAGCCCGACAGTGGCGGCATTCCGGTCATGGCAATCGCTGCCAGGAAGAACACGCATGCCAGAAAACCCATCTGGGCAAACCGCGGGGCGACCTCGATATTGCCGCCGAAACCCGTCCTGCGCTCACTGACCAGATCGATGATCAGGAACATTGAAGCGGCTGCCAGGGTTGAATGCAACAGATAGTAGAGCGCGGCCGACATCGCCATCGGAGTGAACAGTGATACCGCAACCAGCAGCGTACCCATCGACCCGATCACCGCAAAACTGGCCATTTGCCCAAGGGCCCGCGAGGCCAGCACGCCCACCATCCCCAGCAACAGCGTCACGAGTGCCGCGGGCATGAGCCATGGCCCGGCGAGCCAGGCGAGGTCACCCGCGCCATCACCGAATGCCAGCGTGTACATCCTGATGATCGAATACGCCCCCACCTTGGTCATCACGGCGAACAGCGCCGCGACCGGGCCAGGCGCATTGGCGTAGGTTCCAGGCAACCAGAACTGCACCGGCACCAGTGCCGCCTTGATTGCGAACACCAGCAACAGCAACAGCGCGCCCGTCACCAGCAGTGCTCGATCGCCCGGCGGGACATCGGCAACCTTGACCGCCAGATCGGCCATGTTGAGGGTGCCCACCACGCTGTAGATCAGCCCGACCGCAATCAGAAATACCGACGAACCCACCAGATTAACGATCACGTACTGCACGCCTGCACGCACGCAGTCACGCCCGCCACCATGCACCATGAGCCCGTATGACGCAATCAGCAAGACCTCGAAGAAAACGAACAAGTTGAAGAAGTCACCGGTCAGAAAGGCGCCGTTGATGCCCATCAACTGAAACTGGTAAAGCGAGTGGAAATGACGGCCGCGCTTGTCCCAGCCGCCAATCGAATAAAGCAGCACTACCACCGCCAGCACTGCGGTCAGCAGCAGCATCAGGGCTGAAAGCCGGTCGAGCACCAGCACGATCCCGAAAGGCGCGGCCCAGTTACCCAGCAAATAGCTCGTAACCGTGCCATCGTGGGCGATGCCGGTGAGAATCAGCGCCAGAGCGAGCAAGGCCGCCGCCGAGGCCAAAGAAAAGATCCGCGCCAGAACGATGTCGTAACGCATCGTGAGCGCAATCAGCGGCGCGACCAGCGCCGGCAGCAGGATCGGGAGTATCAGCCAGTGGTTCATGAAGATCTACGCTTGCTGATCGGTTGGTCGGGCGCACTCAAATCGACATGGTCGTTACCGCTCTCGAGGTAAGCCCGCAAGGCCATCACCACGATGACCGCGGTCATACCGAATGAGATCACGATCGCGGTCAGCACCAGAGCCTGGGGCAATGGGTCGGTATAGCCTGCCGCATCGGCATTGATGACGGGCGGAAGGTTGATCGCCAGCTTGCCCGTGGCGAACAGGAACACATTGACCGCATAGGTCATCAGCGACAGCCCCAGCACGACCGGAAATGTCTGCGCTCGCAACACCAGGTAAACCCCGGCCGCCATCATCATCGCTATCGAACTTGCCACGATGAACTCCATGTCAGTCTCCCTTCCTACGCCTTCGGGCCGACGGATCGACATCCATCGGAGCATCGTTGATCGGAGCGCGCCCGACCCGCCGTCCGAGGCGCGACAAGTTGGCCAGCGCCAGCATGACGGCCCCGACCACGGTCAGGAATACGCCCGCATCGAAGCTCATCGCGCTTGCCAGCTCGAACTCGCCAATCAGCGGCAGATGAAAATGATCGAAGGCGCTGGTCAGGAACGGATAGCCCAGCGACATCGCAAAGATGCCCGTTGCCGCAGCAATCAGCACGCCTGCACCGATCATTGCGTGATAGTCGATCCGCATCCGCTGGGCCGCCCAGCCAAAACCGCTCGCCATGTATTGCATGATCAACGCGATCGCCACGACCAGGGCGGCAATAAAACCGCCTCCGGGCTGGTTATGGCCACGCACGAAGATGAACACGCCCACCAGGAGCGCCAGCGGCAGCATCACCCGGGTAGCCACCACCATGATCATCGGATGGCGATCGGCTGAAACAGGCATGTCGGGCACCCAGGCACTCAGGCGACGGCCGGCGTTGCCGCGAACGGCGCCGTCCAGCAAAGCAAAGATCGTGAGCGCGGCGATGCCCAGCACGATGATCTCGCCGAAGGTATCGAAGCCCCGGAAGTCGACGAGAATAACGTTGACCACGTTGGTCCCGCCGCCCCCGGGCACCGACTGTTCGAGATAGAAGCCCGACAGGGTCTCGAAATCGCGCGTCATCATCGCCCAGCTGAGCCCCCCCACGCCAAGACCTACCACGCTTGCCAACGCGCCGTCGCGCCATTTCCGACCTGGCACGGGTTCATCGTCGGACGACTTGGGCAAAAAGTATAGCGACAACAGGATCAGGATGACCGTGCCGACCTCCACCGAGATCTGGGTGAGGGCCAGATCTGGCGCGGACAGATGGACGAATCCGACCGAAACGATCAAGCCCACCACGCCCACTATGATGACCGCCAGGAAACGCTGACGATGGAACATCACCACCCCGACGCAGGACACGAACAACATCAGCCACGCGACCAGAGCGACCGGCGCCACCGGCAAGGACGCACGACTGCCGCTTGCATAGGGTGCACTCAGGAAGCCGCCCACCCCCAGCACCACCGTCGCAACCAAAAGCACCGCCAAATAGCGCTGCAACGATCCATTGTGCAGGCCCTCGCTCACCAGCCTGCTCCAGCCCACGATCCGTGTGAGCCCACGGTCGAACATCAGCTTGGCGTCGGGATGCGCCCCCTGCTCCCAGTGCAGCCTGAGCGAGCGATAATTGAACAGCGCGATCAGACCCGCCACGGTCGCGATGAACGACATGAACAGAGCCGGTGTGAACCCGTGCCATAGCGCCAGATGAAACTCCGGCGCAGGCGCCCCGGTCACCGCACCAGCAGCCACCCTGACCAGCGTTCCCACCATCGCTTCGGGAAACAGCCCGATCGCCACGACCAACCCTACCAGCAATGCAGGCGACAGCCACATGCCAAATGGGGGGTCGTGCGGGCTGTGCGGATAATCGGTGCGCTGGCGGCCGAAAAACACATGCGCAATGTAGCGAAACGAATAAGCAACCGAGAAAGCGGCGCCCAGTATCGCAAACACGGGTATCACGCCGTGCCAGCCCCCCCAGGTGGTGTGCGTAGTCGCTTCGAGCATCATCTCCTTCGAGAGAAAACCGTTCAACAACGGAATGCCCGCCATCGAGGCCGCAGCCACCATCGCCAACGTGGCGGAAATCGGCATCAACATCAACAATCCGCCGAGACGCTTGATGTCGCGGGTGCCTGCCTCGTGGTCGATGATCCCGGCATTCATGAACAACGCCGCCTTGAAGGTGGCATGGTTGATGATGTGAAACACCCCGGCGACCGCAGCCATCGGCGTACCGAGCCCCAGCAGCATCGTGACCAGGCCAAGATGGCTGACGGTCGAATACGCGAGCAAACCCTTCAGGTCGTCCTT
>JAEUNS010000038.1 GCA_016790005.1 Zoogloeaceae bacterium | reverse complement strand
GGACGATCTCAAGATCAACGGCTGGTCGATGGAATGCCGGATCAACGCCGAAGACCCGTTCCGCGGCTTTTTGCCCTCCACCGGACGCCTGGTGCGCTTCCAGCCGCCGGCCGAGGCCGATGGGGTGCGGGTCGATACCGGGGTCTACGAAGGCGGCGAGATCTCGATGTTCTACGACTCGATGATCGCCAAGCTGATCGTGCACGGCAAGGATCGGAACGACGCGATCCGGCGCATGCGCGATGCGCTCAACGGCTTCGTGATTCGGGGCATCAGCTCGAACATTCCGTTTCAGGCCGCGTTGCTGCAGCATCCGCGCTTCTGCTCTGGCAACTTCAACACCGGCTTCATTGCCGAGGAGTATCCGAAGGGCTTCGATGCGTCGATGGTGCCGCATGACGATCCCACGCTGCTCGCGGCGGTGGCCGCGTTTGCGCGCTCGTGCTACATCGAACGTGCGGTGCAGATCGAAGGCCAGCTGGCCGGGCATGGGCGCAAGGTGCCGAGCCAGTGGGTGGTGATAATGGGCGGCCAGCAATATCCGCTGGCGGTTGAGCGCCTTGAAGGTGCAACAGTGATCACCAGTGGCGACAAGAGCTATCGGATCGTGTCCGATTGGCGCTTTGGTGAGCTGCTTTTCAAGGGTACGGTGAATGGCGAGCCGGTGTGCATGCAGATCGAACGCCGGGGCCTGTGCTACCGCATTTCGCACTTTGGTCTGCAAGTCGAGCCGATGGTCATGACGCGTCGAGCGGCCCGTCTGCTGTCGCTGATGCCGGTCAAGTTGCCGCCCGATCTGTCGCGCTTCCTGCTGTCCCCGATGCCGGGGCTGCTGCGCGAAGTGGCGGTGGTGGAAGGCCAGGAGGTCAAGGCCGGCGAAAAGCTGGCCGTGATCGAAGCGATGAAAATGGAGAACGTGCTCAAGGCCGAGCAGGATGGCAAGGTCAAGAAAGTGGTGGCCAAGCCAGGTGCCAGCCTGGCGGTCGATGAGGTGATCGTCGAGTTCGAGTAAGCCCGAGCGAAGGTCGCGATACGGCCGGATCCAGTCGAGACCGAAAAACGGGGGGCGCAAGCCCCTCGTTGCGTTTGATGCGCAATGCATGGCGCCCCAGCCCGACTTGATCGGGAGCAATTACATATCCACTGCAAACTCATAGACTCACCCTCAGTTCAGTTCATTGGCAGCGTCCGCTCACCTGCCAGTTTCAAGTGGAGGGATTTCCATGTGCACGCACCCCGGATGCATTGGCAGGCGCCGGTTTCTGTTGGCAGGGGCCGCGGTCAGCCTGCTTGCCGCCTGTGGTCGCAGCGATGAAAACGCCCGTTCGACGCTGGTCGCGGTCGAGATCGACGACAGCACCAGCTGTGTGCTCGACGGAATGCTGCTTGCCGATTACCCCGGCCCCAAGGCCCAGATCCACTACGACGGCGCGGCCGAACCCGACTGGTTCTGCGACACGGTCGAGATGTTCTCGCTCTATCTCAATCCGGAGCAGGCGCGCCGGGTGAATGCAGTGTTCGTGCAGGACATGGGCAAGGCCGACTGGGATCATCCCCGCGGGCACTGGATCGATGCGCGGACTGCACGCTATGTGCATGGCTCGAAGCGGCGTGGCTCGATGGGGCCGACCATCGCCTCGTTCGCGAGCGAGCAGGATGCGCAGGCCTTTGCCGGGCAGTACGGCGGCAAGGTGCTGCGCTTTGACGAGATCACGCCCGCAATGGTGGTGCTCGATGGTGGCGCCCTGCACGATCAACGGATGTAAGCCCATGGACCCGATCTTCGATGACCTTCCGCCTGAAACCGCGATGCAGCTGCAACTCGCATCTCGCCTGAGCTACGAAACACGCGAAAACCGACGCCTGGTGCTCGAGGCGATGGGTGTCGCCGACGAGGCTGCGCTGCTCGCGAATATCGTCGCGGGGCGGGTTGCCGAACACCCGGCTTACGAGCACTACCTCGCAGCATGCATTCTGCGCGATACCCATGCTGCCGCGCGCCAGGCAATGGCCCAAGCCCTGCACGAGGTGAACACGCAATGAGTCTTCATCCCGAACTGCTGGAGCAGATCAACCGCGACTTTTGCGCGCGCTTGCGCAACCCGGCCAGACTCACTCAGGACGCGCTGATCCTGGAGCTCGACAATGGTGTGGACCTCACGGTGCGCTATGCGGCCGATGACGCGTATTCGCTGCGTTGGCGGTTTGCGATCGACGCAGCCGAACTTGAGTTGGGAATCGATACCGCACCTCTCCATCCGACGCTGGCGACCCGTCCCAACCATCTGCACTTGGCAGACGGTCGTGTGGTCGCCGATCCGCTGACCCGGCCGGATCGGCCGCCCGCGCACAATGTGGCGGCTGTACTCGAGGCGATTCTCGCGTCGCCGACGCTGACGGACAGGCTTGCATGACTGCCAGTGGCAGGCTCCCCGGTTTGCGGATGCTTGCGGCCGGCATCTGCGTTGCGGCGGCTGCCTGGTTGGCGGTGCAATATGTTCAGCGACCGGGCGACGCATTCGACCCCGCGACCGAGGATCTGTGCATCGTGATGCCGACACGCGTTGCGCCTGCCCATGCGTGGGATCCATCTTCCGGCGTCGCCAGGTTCGGCGCGCGGCCGGTTCCGCCGGATGCGCGTTGTCCGGTGTGCGGCATGTATCCCGCGCGCCACCCGAAATGGGCGGCGCAGCTGATCTTCGAAGATGGCGCCGCTCATTTCTTCGATTCGCCGGTCGACCTGTTCATTTTTCTCGCCGCTCCGGGGCAGTTCGATGCTTCGCGCGCCAATGCGGTGGTCGGTGCAATTCATGTTTCAGACTTTTCGGGCGGCGGTTGGCTCGACGCACGCAACGCGAGCTTCGTGATGGGCTCCAACGCGCGCGGGCCCATGCGCGGCGCCGATCTGCCGGCCTTCGGTGACCGCACCGCGGCCCAGGCCTTCGCCGCTCAATACGGGGGAGAAGTGATCGGTTTCGGTCAAATCGACGCCGACACCGTGGTGAGGCTGCGCGAAGCCAATCACGGCGGGCACGTTCGGTAGGCCATTGCGACGGGCTATTCCGCCGCAGGCGGGCGCGCGAGTTTGCGCTGAAGCGTGCGGCGATGCATGCGCAGTGCGCGTGCGGTGGCCGAGATGTTGCCATCGTGCTCGGCCAGCACCCGCTGCAGATGCTCCCATTCGAGGCGGTCGACCGACATCGGGGCGCCGCCGGGCTTGATGTCCGGGTTGGCTTCGCCTGCCCGAAGCGCATTGATGATTGCATCCAGGTCGGCGGGTTTGGCCAGATACTGGGTTGCACCGAGTTTCACTGCATCCACCGCGGTGGCGATGCTGGCATAGCCTGTCAATACCAGGATACGTGCATCGGGGCTGGCCTCGAGCAGTGGGCGGATCAGGCGCAGGCCCGACACCCCTGCCAGGTTCAGATCCAGCACGATGAATTCGGGCATGCGCGCGCGCGCCAGCACAAGCGCCTGCTCGGCATCCGTGGCGCAGTGTGTCTCGAACCCGCGCTGGCTCAGCGCGCGTGCAAGCACGCGATTGAAGGCGGGGTCGTCGTCGACGACCAGCACGCTGGCGTTTGAGGGCTCAGTATCAGTCATGATCTCGAATCCTGAATAGGAATGTCGATTCGGGCAATGGTGCCACCGCCTGGCCGCTGCCCCAGGGCAAGCTCGCCCCCATGTTGCTCGACGGCGGAGCGTGCCAGAAGCAAGCCGACCCCCATCCCGGATGTTTCACCGGAAAACGGGGTTTGGCAGAGTGGTTCACCCGGTGCTGCAGCGATGCCTGCTCCGTTATCCATCACCTCCAGGACGAGCCGCCGTTCACGGACCGACGCGTCGAGCGCGACGGGCGCCGAGCCCTTGCCGGCCCTGGCGTTGGCATTGGCAGCGTTATCCAGCAGGTTGAGCAGGGCGTCGGCCAGGCTTGCATCCGCGACGATCGAGCGTGTCCCGACCGGTTGCGCGCAGTCGAGCAGGCACTCGGCGCCCGGCCTCAACACCTGCCAGCGATTCAGCACATCGTTCAGCCAGCTTGCAACCATGACCGGCCCACCGGCCTCTGCGCGCTGTTGTCCTGCTTCATGAGTCAGCGAGTTGAGAATGTCCCGGCAATTGTCGATCTGCTGGCGCATGAGTTCGAGGTCGTCACGCACTTCGCCGTCGATCTCCGGTCGGCGCGCGAGTTCATCGCTCAGAATGCGCAGCGTTGCCAGCGGGGTGCCGAGCCGATGTGCCGCCCCCGCCGCGAGCTTGCCCAGACCGACCACATAGGCATCGCGGGCTCTGGCTGCATCGCTTGCCGCCAGCGCCCGATCGCGCAGCGACAATGCCGCGTTCAGACGCACGACGAACCACACCACCGTGAGCGCAGACAGCGCGAAGCTCAACCACATCCCGGCAAGATGCCAGTGCATCGCCATGTTGGCATCTGGCAGGCGTACCGGCAGATGGAATCGCCATAACAGCGAATACGTCAGCATCGCGGCCAGCGCCAGGGCCCATGCCTGGTAGGCGTTCAGAATTGCAGCACCCACCGCCACGAGGGGTAGTAGCAGCGAGATCGCCGGGTTGGTGACCCCGCCTGCAAAGTACAAGAAAGCACCCCAGGCGACGAGATCAAGCATCAACTGGGCCAGCGAGCCGGACGACCCGCCTAACCAGTGCGAGGGACCGCCGAGCAGGGCGAGATTGATCCCCGCCAGCATCAGGGCAACGACCAGCAAGGGTTCGCGTGGATGCTGCGGCGCGAGCCACGGAAAGATCAGGAGCGCGACGAACGCCATCGCTGCGACCGAGAGCCAGCGCAGATGAACCAGGCGTGCGCGCTCGCCGCCCGCGGCGACCCGGGCCTCGGGAGGGGCGGCGCGATCGTGCCTGGATGGCAGGTCCGCACCGGGAAGGGCTGGGTCGGGTAGTCGCATGTGGGGTCTCAAGCTCCAAAGCTGTCAATTAATCCTCTGTGCCGATCTGCGTCTTTGTTTCAGATCAAGGATTTCACTCGGGCGCCCTCCTAGAGTTCACCTGCGACAAAACGTCACAGGACGATTCACCACAGTCCATCGGCGCTATCGATGCCAGCTCGAGGGCTTGGCCGATTGGCGGGTTCGAGGCCTGGATGAACCAGGATTCTTTGCGGAGCGGGAGCGACAACCATGACTGATCATAAAATGAACGAAGCGGAAGCGATCCCCGATGCGGGGCGTCGCAAGTTTCTCAACACAGCGGCGTTTGCCGGTCTGGCCGGTGCAGGGCTGTCGGTAGGTTTATCGGCCTGCAACAAGGATGCGCCGCCCGCAGCGGCCGCACCTGCGGCTGCCGCACCCGCGCCGGCCCCCGCCGCCGCACCGGTGGCCGCGCCCCAGCACAGCTCGGTTCATCTGAAGCCGGGCGAGCTCGACACGTACTACGGCTTGTGGTCTGGCGGCCACACCGGCGATTTCCGGGTGCTTGGCCTGCCGTCCGGGCGCGAGTTGCACCGCGTGCCGTGCTTCGCCCCGGATGCGCTGGTGGGCTGGGGCATCACCAACGAATCGAGGGCCGTCATGGGCACCCGGCCCGACGGCAGGCTGAAATACACCGTCGGCGACACCCATCACACCCATGCCTCGTACAAGGACGGCAACTACGACGGTCGCTATGCCTGGATCAACGACAAGATCAACAGCCGCATCGCCCGCATCCGGCTCGACTACTTCATCTGCGACAAGATTACCGAACTGCCCAACGTGCAGGGTTTTCACGGAATTTTCCCGGACAAGCGCGATCCGGTCGACCCGGCGATCAACTACACCACGCGGGTGTTCTGCGGTGCGGAGTTTCATGTTCCGCTGCCCAATGACGGACGCGATATCGACAGTCCGGAGAAATACCGCACCCTGTTCTCGTGCGTTGATGCCGAGACCATGGAAGTGCGCTGGCAAGTGCTGATCGACGGCAACTGCGATCTGGCTGCGTCTTCGTATGACGGCAAGCTCGCGGCCACCAACCAGTACAACACCGAGGCCGGTTATCACTACGAAGACATGATGTCGGCCGAGCGTGACGCATGCCTGTTCTTCAACATCGCACGCATCGAGCAGGCGGTGAAGGACGGCAAGTTCACCACCTTTGGCGACTCGAAAGTGCCGGTGGTCGATGGCACCCGGGCGGCCAACACCGACCCGAAGACGGCCCTGACAGCAACCGTGAGCGTACCCAAGAATCCGCACGGGGTGAACGCCAGCCCGGACGGAAAGTACTTCATCTGCGCCGGCAAACTGTCGCCGACCGCGACCGTCATCGAGCTGAACAAGGTGCTCGACTGGTTCGACGGCAAGCTCGACGATGTCGACAAGGCCATCGTCGCCGAAGTCGAGATCGGTCTTGGTCCCCTGCACACCGCCTTCGACGGTCGTGGCAACGCCTATACCACGCTGTTCCTCGACAGCCAGATCGTGAAGTGGAATGTGGATGCCGCCATCAAGTTCCACGCGGGCGACACCGCGGTGCAGTATGTGGTCGATCGCCTCGATGTGCATTACCAGCCTGGCCACATCAATGCATCGCAGTCGGAGACCATGTTTGCCGATGGCAAGTGGCTGTGCGTGGGCTGCAAGTTCTCGAAAGACCGCTTCTTGCCCGTCGGCCCGCTGCATGCCGAAACCGAGCAGCTTGTCGACATCTCGGGCGAGAAGATGGTGCTCGTCGCCGACCACCCGGTCAGGCCCGAGCCGCATGATTTCATCATCTTCAAGCGCGAGCTGCTGCAGCCCAAGCAGGTGTACACGATGTCGGACTTCCCGCTCGCGATCACCGATCCGAAGGGCGCGGGCGTGTTTCGCGACGGCAACAAGGTGACGGTGAAGATTGTGTCGCTGGCGCCCGCCTTCGATCCGCGCGAATTCAGGGTCAAGGTCGGCGACGAGGTGACCGTGATCCTGACCAACCATGACAAGATCGAGGATCTGACCCATGGCTTCGCGATTCCGAAATACAACGTGAACTTCATCGTCAATCCGCAGGAAACCGCGTCGGTCACCTTTACCGCCGACAAGCCGGGGGTGTTCTGGTGCTACTGCACCCACTTCTGCCATGCGCTACACCTCGAGATGCGCTCGCGCATGATCGTGGAGGCCTGAACCGGCGGGGTTCGAAGTCCGCAATAACCGGGGGGCGCAAGCCCCCTTTTCCCATTGCGGACCCCTTTCGGCCGCACGTGCTTCATCATGAATTGATGATCGACAATTACAGCCGGTCGGCCGCAGCCTAGACTCGAGGCATCCCTTGTTGGAGCGCATCATGAAGTCCCTTTCCAGCCTGCGCAGCCTCTTCGCTGCCGCGTTTCTCGCTGTCGCGGGTCAGATCTTCGCCCTGCCGGTCGCTGCGCAGAGTGCCTACGAGGCGCCGTTGCCGGCCGATATCAACACCACCCCCAATCTGTGCGCCAGCCTGCCTTGCAAGGAGGTGCTGCCGGGAGCCGACAGTTTCTCCGAACGAATGGGCAAGCCGGCTTATGTCGAGGCCTACCGTGGCACCGGCGCCGACAAGCAGCTCGTCGGCTACGTGTTTCTGTCGACCGACGTCGTCGACATCCCGGCTTACTCGGGCAAGCCGGTGATCACTTTGATCGGCATGGATACCAAGGGCATCATCACCGGCACCCGGATCCTGCGCCACAGCGAGCCCATCCTGCTGCTCGGGATCCCCGAGAGTGTGCTGACCAAGTTCGTCAACCAGTACCTGGGCAAGTTCGTGGGCGACAAGATCGAGATCGGAAAGAGTCGCGATGGTGACGGTTACATCGGTCTCGACGCCATCAGCGGCGCCACGGTGACGGTGATCGCGCAAAACCAGGTCATCATGCGCTCCGGGGTCGCGATCGCCCGCCAGGTCGGCATCCTCAAGGTCGAGCCCAAGCCGGCCATCCGCTTTTCGGCGGCGGACGAGCGCCTGAGCTGGGCGCAACTGGTCGAAGAGGGCAGCGTGCGCCGCCTGGCCGTGCGCCCGGAGCAGGTCGGCATGCCGCGCGCAGCCGAACCCTACATCGACATGTACTTCGGCTACCTCAACACCCCCTCGGTGGGCAAAAGCGTGCTCGGCGAAAGTGGCTACAACAGCCTGATGGGCCGCCTCAAGGAAGGCGAGCACGCGATCTTCATCGTCGCCAACGGCACCGATACGTTCAAGGGTTCGGGCTTCGTGCGCGGCGGCATCTACGACCGCATCCAGATCGCCCAGGACATGGATGCCTACACCTTCCGCGATCTCGACTACCTGAACCTGTGGGGCGTTCAGGCCGAGGGCGCGCCGGCCTACAAGGAGTCGGCGATCTTCATCATTCGCGACCCGAGCTTCAGTGGCGCATTCCCCTGGAATCTGGTCTTTCTCGCCAACAAGCTGGATCAGAAGACCGGCCAGCGCGAGTTCGTCAGCTTCGACAGCGAGTACTGGGTGCTCGCCAAATACATGGAGGGTGGCCGACCGAAAGTGGTTAAGCCGGATGCACCCTGGGTGCGCGTGTGGAAGATGCGCGCGCTCGAGATCAGCCTGTTCACCGCGCTGCTGGTGGCGGTTGCGGTCGTGTATGCGAAGCGTGACACGCTCACCCGCCGCTCGACGCGCAAGAACAAGTGGCCGGTGAACGCGTTCAAGTACACCGCCTGGGTGCTCAGCATCGGATTCGTCGGCTTCGGCCTGCTCGCCCAGCCGTCCATTACCCAGGTACTCACCTGGTTCCACTCGCTGCTGTTCCAGTGGCAGTGGGAGCTGTTCCTCACCGATCCGTTCATTTTCCTGTTCTGGATCTTCATCATCGTCACGGTGTTCCTGTGGGGGCGTGGCTTGTTCTGTGGCTGGCTGTGTCCGTTTGGCTCGCTGTCCGAGCTGCTCTACAAGATTGCGGGCGCGGTCGGTTTGAAGCGTTTTCAGTTCGCCGTGCCGATGAGGCTGCACAATCGCCTGAAGTGGTTGAAATACGCGGTGTTCTTCGGCCTGTTGGCGGTGTCGGTGTTTTCGATGGGCTTGGCCGAGAAGCTGGCCGAGGTCGAGCC
>JAEUNS010000004.1 GCA_016790005.1 Zoogloeaceae bacterium | reverse complement strand
AGGGGAGCGAGTGCCTGGCCGAGATGACGGGCGAGTTGATCCGGACGCAGGATCACGGTGCAACCGTGGCGAGCCGGTCCATCACCTGCTGCAGCAGATCGTTCTCCATGTCGCGGAAGAGCAAGGCTTCTTCACGTTCCTTGGCGATGATCTCGGCGTCGTCGAACTTGTAGTCGCGCCGCACCGAGAGGGTGACCGGAGCCAGGAGCTCGTCGCCCGAGCGGCCCACCAGGCGAAAGCGGATCGTCAGGATAATCAGGTATTCACGCACGTTGCCGGACGACGATAGCGTGAGGATCTCGCGATCGCGGCTATTCTGCAGCACCTCGAGGCGTGCATCCGCAGCCGCCGGGTCGTCTACCACGACTGTGGTGCCGCTGGTCAGAACGCGGCGGCGCAGCGCGCTACCCAGCTCCGAGTTGGCATCGAGGCCGACATAGAGGGTCTTGAATGCAAGCGGGCGCGGTCCGCGCATACGAAATCCGCAACCGCCGGCAAGCGCCGCCACAACGAGCGCCCCCAGGCCGGTAACGAGGCTGCGACGGGCTGCATTTGCAGGCATCCAGGTTACCTCAGACCACTATATTCACGAGCCGGCCCGGTACGACGACGACCTTGCGCGGCGGTTTGCCGTCCATGAAGCGCACAGCGGCTTCGCTGGCGAGGGCAGCGGCTTCGATGTCGGACGCCGAGGCATCGGCCGCAACCGCGATATGGCCGCGCAGCTTGCCGTTGACCTGCAGGGTGAGCTCGATCTGGTCCTGGCGTAACGCACCATCGGCGGGTTCGGGCCAGGGCGCCGAAATGACGTCACCGCTGAAGCCGCATTCATGCCAGAGCGCATGGGTGATGTGCGGCGCAATCGGCGCGAGCACCCGCAACAGGATCGACAAACCCTCTTCGACCACCTCGGCATGGGCCGCACGGTCGTCGCGCGGTGCCTTTTCGAGTGCATTGAGAATCTTCATTGTTGCCGAGGCAACGGTGTTGAACTGGTGCTTGCCGAGGTCGTAGTTGGCCTGGCGCAGATGCACATGGATCTCGCGCCGCGCCGCAGCGAGTGCTTCCGGCAGCGCGCCCGTCGCGAGCATGCGCTGGGTGGGTAGCGCGGCGCGTAGCTCGGTGGCGAAGCCATGGCCGAAGTTCCATACCCGGCGCAGGAAGCGATAAGCGCCTTCGACGCCGGAGTCGGACCACTCGAGCTGTTGATCGGGCGATGCGGCGAAGATGATGAAGAAGCGCGCGGTGTCCGCGCCGTATTGGTCTACCAGCGACTGCGGATCGACACCGTTATTCTTCGACTTCGACATCTTCTCGGTGCCGCCGATGACGACCGGTGCGCCATCCGAGGCGAGCACGGCAGCGGTAATACGGCCCTTTTCGTCGCGTTCGACCCTGACATCGGCAGGATTGATCCACTGCTTCTTGCCCGCTTCGAGATCGCGATAATAGGTCTCGGCCACCACCATGCCCTGAGTGAGCAGATTGGTGAAGGGTTCCGAAATGTTCGCCAGGCCGCAATCACGCATCGCGCGGGAGAAAAAGCGCGAATACAGCAGATGCAGAATCGCATGTTCGATGCCGCCGATGTATTGATCCACCGGCGCCCAGTAGTCAACCCTCGAATCAACCATGGCCGTGTTGTTGTCGGCGCAGGCGTAGCGCATGAAATACCATGACGACTCGACGAAGGTATCCATGGTGTCGGTTTCGCGGCGTGCCGGCTTGCCGCAGCGGGGGCAGCTACACGCGTAGAACGATTCCATCTTGGCCAGCGGCGAACCGCGACCGGTAATCTCTACGTTCTCGGGCAACACCACCGGCAAGTCTTCGTCGGGCACCGGCACGTCGCCACAATCGGCGCAGTGAATCATCGGAATCGGGCAGCCCCAGTAGCGCTGGCGTGAAATGCCCCAGTCGCGCAGGCGATACTGGACCCGCTTCTGACCCAGCCCGCGATGCTCAAGGTCGCCCGCGATCGCATCGACTGCATCCTGGAAGTGCAGGCCGTCATAAGCGCTGGAGTTCACCAGCCGGCCCTGCTCGGCATAGGCGTCCAGCCACGGGGCGACGGTGTCTTCATAGGCGTCGCGGGTCGAGCGGACCACCATGCGAATCGGCAGGCGATAGCGGGTGGCGAAGGCAAAGTCGCGCTCGTCATGGGCCGGAACCGCCATGACCGCACCCTCGCCATAGCCCATCAGTACATAATTGGCGACCCAAACCGGCAGGAACTCGCCCGAGAGCGGATGCACCACCCGCAAGCCGGTCGCGAAGCCTTTTTTCTCCATCGTGGCCAGATCGGCCTCTGCCACCCCGCCGCGCTTGCATTCTTCGACGAATGCGGCCAGTTCAGGGTTGCTCGCGGCGGCGAGTTCAGCGAGCGGATGCTCGGCGGCGACGGCCACATAGGTCGCACCCATGAGGGTGTCGGCGCGGGTGGTGAACACCTTGAGCACGCCCGACCTGCCGACCGTCGATAGGTCGTAGGGGAAGTGGATCTCCACGCCTTCCGAGCGCCCGATCCAGTTCTTCTGCATCAGCTTGACCTGCTCGGGCCAGCCCGACAGTCCGTCGAGCGCATCGAGCAGTTCGTCGGCGTAGGCGGTGATCTTCATGTAATACATGGGGATCTCGCGCTTTTCGATCAGCGCACCGCTGCGCCAGCCGCGGCCTTCGATCACCTGCTCGTTGGCCAGCACGGTCTGGTCAACCGGATCCCAGTTGACCGTGCCCAGTTTCTTGTAGATCAGGCCCTTTTCGAACAGTCGTGTAAACAGCCACTGCTCCCAGCGGTAATACTCGGGGCTGCAAGTCGCGAGCTCGCGTGACCAGTCGATCGCGAAACCCAGGCGCTGCAATTGGGTACGCATGTAGTCGATGTTGGCGTAGGTCCATTTGGCCGGCGCGACGTTGTTCTGGATCGCGGCGTTCTCGGCAGGCATGCCGAACGCGTCCCAGCCCATGGGCTGCAGTACGTTATAGCCGCGCATGCGGCGGTAGCGGGCCAGCACGTCACCAATCGTGTAATTGCGTACATGTCCCATGTGGAGCTTGCCCGACGGATACGGGAACATGCTCAGACAGTAATACTTCGGCTTGGTCGGGTCTTCACCGACCTTGAAGGCTTCGGTCCGGTTCCAGTGTGCCTGGGCGGCGGATTCGACGTCGGCGGGGAGGTATTTGTCCTGCATGGCGGCTGTTTGCGTCTGACTTAGGGTAAGCCACGAATTATAGCGTCAAGCCGCGTGTCGATTCCGCCGGCCTCGCGACGGTGCAAAAAAAAGCACCCGGTTTGAGGCCGGGTGCGAAATCTCCAGTGAAGGAGAGGGAGGGAGACGGGAATTCGTTAGGGCTGAGGCCTATGCAGCGCGGCGGTTCGTCCAGTGATCACGGGTGGTTCTGTTAGAGACACTGACCATGAGTTCGAGCGCGATCAGGGGCAGGCGCCACAGGCGATTTTGGCTGCGAATGTACGGCGTCATGCGCGGCGCACAGAACGTGGTTTGCTCTTCTTCGAGCAGGCGCAGAAAATTGCTCATCGCCTCGCCCCAGTATTCGGCGTTGCCGACCCAGCCGGTGTCGGCGGTGGCCTGGCGTACGGCCTTGCGCCACAGCACGGTAGCGCGTTCTTCAGAAACGCCCGCCTTGCGGGCAAACCACGGTAGTAGCTTGGGGGTCTTCATCATCATTCTTCTCCTTGAAGTTCTGTTGAACCTCGTAGTGCGCCCGCCGGCCTCTTGAGACGACGTGTTTGGTGTGGCGCTGTTAGTGCGGTGCAATATCCATTTTATTCAGATTCTACGGGGTTTGGAGGTCACTAAATGTGACTTAGTTCCCGATTTATTGCAGTGCACAACTGAAAGTTAGACCATCGATTCTCGACAATCAAGCGCCATGTTGCAATGATGCAACACGGCGCGCTGGCCGCGTGTGCTGCTGCGCAATGGGCATGGGCGGTTAAAATCGGGCACCACCAGGAGATGTGATGTCCGATTTACTAGCAAACCTAAACACTGAACAGCTTCAGGCCGTTACCCTGCCGCCGCAGCACGCGCTCATTCTCGCTGGCGCAGGTTCGGGCAAGACCCGCGTGCTGACCACGCGTATCGCCTGGTTGGTGCATACCGGCCAACTCGAGCCGCAGGGTTTGATGGCGGTGACTTTCACCAACAAGGCGGCCAAGGAGATGCTTGCGCGCCTGGCTACGATGTTGCCGATTGCTCAGGCTCGTTCTGCACGCGGCATGTGGGTGGGCACCTTCCATGGGCTGTGCAACCGTTTGTTACGCGCGCATTTTCGCGATGCCGGACTGGCGCAATTGTTTCAGATTCTTGATTCTTCGGATCAGTTGGCGGCGATCAAGCGCCTGCTGAAGGCGCTGAATGTGGACGATGAAAAATATCCGCCTCGTGAGCTTCAGCACTTTATCAATGCACAAAAGGAGGCAGGCATCCGGCCCGGTGCGGTCGATGCCTGGGACGACCATACCCGGCGGCGGGTCGAGCTGTATCAGGAGTACGAGGCACAGTGTCAGCGCGAATCGGTCGTGGATTTCGCTGAACTGTTGCTTCGCAGCTATGAGTTGCTGGAGCGCAACGAACCCATCCGGCGGCACTATCAGCGCCGCTTTCGCCATATTCTGGTCGACGAGTTTCAGGATACCAACCGGCTGCAATACCGATGGCTGAAGCTGCTTGCCGATGAAGGCCGCGAAGGTGGTGCCTGCCTTTTTTGCGTGGGCGACGACGACCAAAGCATCTACCGCTTTCGCGGCGCCGAGATCGGCAACATGCGCGACTTCGAGCGCGAGTTCAAGGTCGCCAACGTGATCCGGCTGGAGCAGAACTATCGCTCGCACGGCAACATCCTCGATGCGGCCAACGCGGTGATCCGCC
>JAEUNS010000002.1 GCA_016790005.1 Zoogloeaceae bacterium | reverse complement strand
CTGCCGGGTGAGCACATCGGAATGATCGGGCTCTTTCGGCCCCTGGTCGGTACGGTGACCGCAGCCGGTGCCCGGCTTACGGTGCTCGAGTTGCGTGAAGAACTCGTAGGCGGGCAGGCCGGCTTCCGGGTCACGCTCAAGCCTGACGACATTGCGGATTGCACCAAGGTGTTGTCAACCAGCACCATCCTGCTCAACGATACCCTCGACGATGTGCTTGCAGCCTGCCGGGCGGCGCAGCGCCTGGTGCTGGTCGGGCCGAGCGCAGGCTGTCTGCCCGACCCGCTTTTTGACCGTGGTGTGACCCTGCTAGGCGGGACCTGGATCGTGGACCGGCAGAACTTCGTCAGCCGCTTTATTGCGGGTGAGTCGTGGAGCACCTGTGCCGAAAAGGTTGCGCTGACGGCCGACGCGTATCCCGGGTTCGAGCCGTTGCTCGCACGCATCGTGGGCTGAGACGACCTGGGTGGCCACGCATTCGTAGCGGCTCGAGCGGATCCGCCTGACTCCAATTGTCCTGTTGTGGCTGATCAATGCTTCAGGGTCCTGCAATTGCGTATAATCCGTTGACTGGCGCAAGCATCTCTGATTCAAGCTTCGAGCCAGGACCTTGCTCATGGCACCCCGCAACGACAATGGGGTGAGTTTCCAGCGTCGCGGGGCGGATGATCCGGTGATTGCTTTTTCGGATCGCCTCCATTGCTTTGCGGGTGGGAACATTAGCCAATAGAATGAGTCAATGATTTGTCGCCCCAGCAGGGCCAGAGGGAAATACATTGAATAATCTTTTCAAGAATCTAGCGATCTGGATGGTGATCGGCGTCGTGCTGATGACGGTCTTCAACCAGTTCAACACCCGCCAGGTTGCGCCGAACACCATGGAGTACTCGCAGTTCATGGAAGAGGCGCGTGCCGGGCGGATCGCCAAGGCCACGATTGATGGCCGGGTTGCGAAGGCCACCACGCTCGAGGGTCGTCAGATCACTGTCTACACGCCTGGCGTGCAGGATATCTGGATGGTTTCGGATCTGATGCGTGCCGGTGTGGCGGTGACGGCGGCCAAGCCGGATGAAGAACAGTCGGTACTCATGAGCATCCTGATCTCGTGGTTTCCGATGCTCCTCCTGATCGGGGTGTGGGTGTTCTTCATGCGCCAGATGCAGGGTGGCGGTCGCGGGGGGGCGTTCTCGTTCGGCAAGTCCAAGGCTCGCATGCTCGACGAGTCGGCGAACTCGCTGACCTTTGCCGATGTTGCCGGTTGCGACGAGGCCAAGGAAGAAGTCTCCGAGCTGGTGGACTTCTTGCGCGATCCGTCGAAGTTTCAGAAGCTTGGCGGCCATATTCCCAAGGGCGTGCTGATGGTCGGTTCGCCGGGTACCGGCAAGACACTGCTGGCAAAGGCCATCGCGGGCGAGGCCAAGGTGCCGTTCTTCTCGATCTCAGGCTCCGACTTCGTCGAAATGTTTGTCGGCGTCGGCGCGGCGCGGGTGCGCGACATGTTCGAGCAGGCCAAGAAGCACGCACCCTGCATCATCTTCATAGATGAAATCGATGCGGTCGGTCGCCAACGTGGTGCCGGCATGGGCGGCGGCAACGATGAACGCGAACAGACGCTCAACCAGTTGCTGGTGGAGATGGATGGTTTCGAGGGACAGACCGGGGTGATCGTGATCGCCGCAACCAACCGCCCGGACGTGCTAGACCCGGCGCTGATGCGTCCGGGCCGTTTCGACCGGCAGGTGGTGGTGCCGCTACCCGACATACGTGGTCGTGAGCAGATCCTGAAGGTACACATGCGCAAGGTGCCGATCGCGCCTGACGTCGAGCCGGTCGTGATCGCGCGTGGCACCCCGGGTTTCTCGGGTGCGGATCTTGCCAACCTAGTGAATGAGGCCGCGTTGTTTGCAGCGCGTGGTGGCAAGCGTCTGGTCGACATGGAGGATTTCGAGCGGGCCAAGGACAAGATCATGATGGGGTCCGAGCGCCGTTCGATGGTGATGCCGGAAGAGGAGCGCCGCAACACCGCTTACCATGAGTCGGGTCATGCGCTGGTTGCCAAGTTGCTCGACAAGACCGACCCGGTGCACAAGGTCACGATCATTCCGCGTGGTCGGGCTCTTGGCGTAACGATGCAGTTGCCCGAGACCGA
Organism: Zoogloeaceae bacterium; assembly: GCA_016790005.1. Classification (GTDB taxonomy): domain Bacteria; phylum Pseudomonadota; class Gammaproteobacteria; order Burkholderiales; family Rhodocyclaceae; genus UBA2357. Next base: position 25,916 of record JAEUNS010000002.1, on the reverse strand, counting down.
TCGCTACAGCCAGGATCGCGATCGCCTGCTGCAGACCATCGCCGTGTTGTTCGGTGGGCGCATCTGTGAAGAGATCTTCATGAATCAGATGACCACCGGTGCGTCGAACGACTTCCAGCGTGCCACCGATCTTGCGCGCCGCATGGTGACACAGTGGGGTATGTCCGACAGCTTGGGGCCAATGGTTTATGGTGAGGAAGAAGGCGAGATCTTCCTGGGTCGTCAGGTAACCACTCACCGTAATGTGTCGGAGGCGACCATGCAAAAGGTCGACGCCGAGATCCGTCGCATTATCGACCAGCAATACGCGCTTGCGCGCAAGCTGATCGAGGGTAACCGCGATAAGATCGAAGCCATGACCAAGGCCTTGCTCGAGTGGGAGACGCTCGACGCCGATCAGATCGATGACATCGTTTCGGGGCGCGCTCCGCGTGCGCCCAAACCGACGTCGCTACCGCAGCGTCGCCCCAAAGATGACGCGCCGGGTGCGGAACCCACGGCGCCGGCTCCCGCGGCCTGATCCTGTTAAAGAGTTTGAAGTATTGTTGATCATGAACCGGCGAAAGCCGGTTCATTCATTTCGGAGTCCCGAAGATATGACGACACTGACCTGTGGCCGCTTTGCCCTCGACCTGACGCGGCCACGCATCATGGCTATCATCAACACCACGCCCGACTCGTTTTCCGGCGACGGACTGGCGAACGACCTCGACCGAGCACTCGCAAGGGCCGAGCAGGCGCTTGCCGAGGGTGCCGAGATTCTCGACATCGGAGGTGAGTCTTCGCGCCCGGGGTCCGAACCGGTGAGCGAGCAGCAGGAACTCGACAGGGTGATGCCCTTGCTCGAGCACCTTGTTGGTGGGCCGGTACCGGTTTCAATCGACACCGTCAAACCGGGGGTCATGCGTGCCGCACTCGCGGCCGGTGCGAGCATGATCAACGATATCAACGGGTTTCGCGCCGAGGGCGCGGTCGAGGCGGTTGCGCCCGGCAACGCTGCACTATGCGTGATGCACATGCAGGGCGAACCACGCACGATGCAGGCCGACCCGCGCTATGACGATGTGGTGAGCGAGGTCCGGGATTTTCTGCATGCGCGGGTTGCGGTGCTGAGTGACGCCGGGGTCGCGGATAACCGTATCTTGTTCGATCCAGGGTTCGGCTTTGGCAAGACGATTGAACACAATCTGGCCATGTTGCGTGACATCGGTCGGTTTGGCGAGCGGGGCTTTCCGGTGTTGGCCGGCTTGTCGCGCAAGTCGCTTCTGGGGGTGCTGACCGGTCGGCCGATGGGCGAGAGAACCATTGCCAGTGTGGTGTCGGCGCTGATCGCGGTACAGCGTGGTGCACGCATCCTGCGGGTGCACGACGTTGCGCCGACTCGCGATGCGCTGAAGGTGTGGGCGGCGGTCGAGGGTTGGTCGTATCCCGTTTGATTCCGAACGTAACGCAGTTCGCAGAAGTTATCGGGCTTGATGCGATAATTGCGCTTTGGTCGACAGGCGGTGGAGGCAGGATGGGGCGCAAGTATTTTGGCACCGATGGTGTGCGTGGTCTGGTTGGCGAGGCGCCGATCACCCCGGATTTCGTGATGAGACTGGGTTATGCAGCGGGTCGGGTGCTGGTGCAGCGTGAGAGCCTGCCGGGCGATGAGCATCCTGCGGTACTGATCGGCAAGGACACCCGCACTTCGGGCTACATGCTGGAGGCTGCGCTCGAGGCGGGGTTTTCGGCGGCCGGGGTGGATGTGCTGCTGGCCGGCCCGATGCCCACGCCGGCCGTTGCCTACCTTACGCGCGCGCTGCGCCTGCAGGCCGGGGTGGTGATCTCGGCCTCGCACAATCCGTTCTTCGACAACGGAATCAAGTTTTTCTCGGCGGGGGGGGCGAAGCTGCCCGACAGCATCGAGCACGAGATCGAGGAACTGGTCGATCGGCCGATGGGTTGTGTCGAGCCGGCCAAACTGGGCAAGGCGCGGCGCATGCGCGATGCCGCAGGACGCTACATCGAATTTTGCAAGAGCACTTTCCCGAACGAGCTCGATCTGCGCGGCATGCGCATCGCGCTCGACTGCGCGCATGGTGCGGCCTATCACATCGCACCGAGTGTCTTTCATGAGCTGGGCGCCGAGGTGTACGCGGTGGGTGTCGAGCCGAACGGGGTCAACATCAATGACGGGGTCGGTGCCACCCGGCCCGAGAATCTGCAACGAGCGGTGATCGAGAATCAGGCCGATATCGGCATTGCGCTCGATGGCGACGGTGACCGCCTGATAATGGTCGATGCCCAGGGCGAGATCTACGATGGCGACAAGCTGATCTATGTGATCGCGGCGTCGCGCAAGGCCTCCGACAGGCTCGACGGGGTCGTGGGCACCCTGATGAGCAATCTCGGTTTCGAGCATGCGATCGGCCGGCTGGGCGTGCCTTTCGACCGCGCCAAAGTCGGTGACCGTTACGTGTTGGAGCGGCTGCAAGAGCGTGGCTGGCGGCTGGGTGGCGAGAACTCCGGGCACATCATCTGCCTCGACTGCCACACCACGGGCGATGCGATCGTGTCGGCGCTACAGGTGCTGGCTGCGTTGAAGCAGCGCAGGCAAACCCTTGCGCAAGCCTGTGCAGACCTGGTCTTTTACCCGCAGAAGCTGATCAATGTGCGTCTGCCGGCAGGCTTTGACTGGGCGTCGGATGCAGGTATCGCCCGTGAGCGCGACGCCGCTGCGGTCGAACTGGGCGATAGCGGGCGCATCCTGCTTCGACCTTCCGGCACCGAACCACTGCTCCGGGTGATGGTTGAAGGGCGAGACGCCGCTCAGGTCGAGCGCCTGGCCAGAGCGATCGCGTCGTCAGTGGAGCATGCGGCAAACTAGGTCGCGGAGCAGTTCAGATTGCCGGTTTCGTCCGGATTATCCGGTACCACCGTCACATGGCTGTAATCTTTGATTGTCACACTACGGTCCAACTCGGATCAGTACGTTGTCAGCGCAACGTCTGCTCATTGGACCGTTATGTTTATATCAAAGAGGAAGCGCAACATGAAACTCAAGAAATGTGTGATCGGGGCGGCCGTGGCCGGTTTACTGGCCGGTGGTGTGAGTGCTGCCGCATTTGCCCGCGATAACATTCAGATCGCGGGTTCGTCTACGGTGTTGCCGTTTGCAAGCATCGTTGCCGAAGAGTTCGGCAACGCCCTCGCGCAGTTCAAGACGCCGGTGGTCGCCTCGGGTGGGTCCAGCGGTGGTTTGCGCCAGTTCTGCCAGGGCGTGGGGGCTAACACCATCGATATCGCGAACTCGTCGCGGCCGATCAAGTCTGCCGAGGTGGAAAGTTGCGCCGCCGCAGGGGTCAAGAGTATTCATGAGATCAAGGTCGGCTATGACGGCATCGTGTTTGCCTCGCGAGCCGACAAGGGCAGCTTCGCTCTGACGCCCAAACATGTTTTTGCCGCCGCCGCCGCCGAGGTGCCGCAGAATGGCAAGATGGTCAAGAACCCCTACACGCGCTGGACGCAAATCGATGCGTCCCTGCCCGATCAGGAGATCATGCTGGTGATTCCGGGTAGCAACCACGGTACGCGTGAAGTCTTCGAAGAGAAGGTGACGCACGTCGGTTGCGACGCATTTCCCGAGATCAAGGCGCTGGAGGGCGATGCGAAGAAGGCCGCCTGCAACAACCTGCGCCAGGACGGTCGCGTGATCGATATCGCTGGCGACTATACCGAAACCCTGGGTCGCCTTGATGCGCAAGCGGATGCTGTGGGTGTTTTCGGTCTGAGCTTTTACGATCAGAACCGCGATCGTCTCAAGGTGGCGACGGTGGGCGGTGTCGTCCCCAGTCTTCAAACCGTGGCTAGCGGTGAGTATCCGGTGTCGCGTCCGCTGTACTTCTATGTCAAGGGCGAGCACATCGGTGTGATTCCGGGGATCAATGAGTACGTGGAATTCTTCCTCTCAGAGGCGGTGTCCGGTTCGGGTAGTCCGCTCGAGGCGGCTGGCCTGATTCCGCTGCCGGATTCGGAGCGTGCCCAGGTTCTTGCCGATTTTGCCGCTCGCAAGGTCGCCAAGTAATTACAGACCGCACCCCAGCGCTCCCGGAAGCATGCCGGGAGCGCTGGGGTGTATGACTTCCTGAAAACCCGCCAGCGAACATGTCGCCGCCTCTTTGGGGTGGATGTGGATCGTAGTGGGTGGCATCCAGGCTTCTGGAGTAAAGATGAGCAATACGGTACTGATCGCAGGACTGCTGATCCTGACCGCGCTCGCATACCAGTTCGGTCTCACACGCAGTCGCGCGATGGCCAATGGGCCAGTGCGAATGCACTCGCGGCCGGGCTATTACGGTCTGCTGGTGGCGCTCTGGTGCGGGTTGCCGGCGCTTGCGGTGTGGTTGGCTTGGTTTGTTTTCGAGGCGCCCATCGTTGAGTATTTGGTACTCGGTCAGATTCAGGCCGAGACTGCAGGGTTGAATTCCCAGCAGACCATGGTGTTGTTACGCCGCATTACCTCGATTGCCGCCGGCATCGGGGTGTCGGATACACCCGCTGCTTACGAGCTGGCGGCCGCTGAGACGATGGCGCGCCTGTGGGCAACCAGTCGGATGGCGCAGATCGGCCTGATGGCCGCGCTGGCGATGGGGGGGTTGATGTGGGCGTTGAGACGTCTCTCCCCGAGTCTGCGCGCACGAAACCATGTGGAGAAGGTCCTGAGCGCGATGTTCGTGGTGTGCTCGACGATCGCGATCCTGACGACCGTGGGTATCGTGTTTTCGATGTTTGGCGAGGCAATGAAGTTCTTCAGCTTCGTCCATCCGGTCGACTTCTTCTTCGGTCTGAACTGGAATCCGCGCTTTTCGACAGTCGGTACCGGTGCGCAGGGCGACTTCGGTCTGATTCCGCTGTTGTGGGGCACGCTGATGATCAGCGGAATCGCTCTGCTCGTGGCCGTTCCGCTGGGATTGATGAGTGCCATCTTCATGGCGGAGTACGCGCCAGGGTGGTTTCGTGCCACAGCCAAACCGGTACTCGAAGTGCTCGCAGGCATTCCGACCATCGTCTATGGCTTTTTTGCCCTGGTGACGGTTGGTCCGTTCTTTCATGAGGTTGGGCAGGTGCTGGGAATGGAGATTCGTGCCACGAGTGCGCTGACCGCAGGTGTGGTCATGGGCATCATGATCGTGCCCTTCATGTCATCGCTGTCCGATGACATCATCACTCAGGTGCCGCGCATGATGCGGGACGGCTCGCTCGCCTTGGGGGCGACGAAGTCGGAGACGATTCGCAAGGTCGTGCTGCCGGCGGCATTGCCGGGCATTGTCGGTGCGTTTCTCCTTGCTGCCAGTCGTGCGATCGGTGAGACCATGATCGTGGTGCTGGCGGCTGGCAATAGTCCTGTGCTGCACGCGAATCCGTTCGAGGCGGTGTCCACGGTCACCGTGACCATCGTCAATCAGCTGACCGGCGACACCGATTTTGCCAGCCCGCAATCGCTGGTGGCGTTTGCGCTCGGGTTGACCTTGTTCGTCATCACCCTCGGGCTCAACGTCTTCGCGCTGTACATCGTGCGCAAGTACCGCGAACAGTATGATTAAGGAGCATTCATGAATCACGAAGCGCGGGCTCCCCAGGGAGCCCTGGAGATTCGCAAGCAGTTGATCGAGTCATCGCTGCAGGGACGGCATCGCGCGGAGCGGGTATTTCGCGCCATCGGCTTGGCCGCGGTCATTATGGGTCTCGGGTTCGTGGCATTGCTGTTCACCACCATTCTTTCCAAGGGCTTGCCTGCCTTCTGGCAGGCGACCTTGACCACCGAGGTATATTTTGATCCGGCTGTCATCAAGGTCGATGCGCGGCCGACGCCCTCGGTTGGTGAGAGTCCGCAGCAGTTCCGCGATCGTGACGTGGTCTGGCTGAACCGTCTCGGGATGGTCAACTGGAACCGCATCGTCGAGGATACACTCATCGCACATCTGCCCGAGGCTGCCGAAAAGAGACCCTTGGTACGGACTTTGCTGACCAGCGGTGAGCGCTTCAAACTGCGCGACATGGTCGCGGCGGATCCGGGTTTGATCGGTCAGCGGGTACAGGTCGCATTGCTGGCGGACGCGAACGTCGACGTTTGGCTTAAGGGCAACATCGATCGCAGTCTGGCCGATAGTCAGCAGCAGTTGAAGCCCGAGGTGCGCGCCTGGGCCGACGAGCTCAAGGCCAGAGGGGTGATACGCAACAGTTTCAGCACCAGCTTCTTCGTAAATCCCGACTCGCGAAGTTCGCTGGCTTCGGCCGGTCTGGGGGGGGCCTTCATCGGCACGCTCTACATGATGGGGATCGTGATCTTTCTGTCGGTGCCGATCGGGGTCATGAGCGCGCTGTACCTGGAAGAGTTCGCCCCCCGCAACCGTTTCACCGATCTGATTGAGGTGAACATCAACAACCTGGCGGCCGTGCCTTCGATCATCTTCGGCCTCCTGGGTGCCGCAGTATTTATCAACTGGTTACACATGCCGCTTTCCGCACCGCTCGTGGGTGGCCTGGTGTTGTCGCTGATGACCTTGCCGACCGTGATCATCGCTACACGCTCTGCGCTACAGGCGATTCCGGCGTCGATTCGGCAGGCCGCGCTCGGGATTGGGGCCTCCAAGATGCAGACCATTTTCCACCACGTCCTGCCGCTGGCGATGCCAGGTATTCTTACCGGCGCAATCATTGGCGTCGCGCAGGCCATCGGAGAAACCGCGCCGCTGCTGTTGATCGGTATGAGTGCCTTCGTTGCGACCTTGCCGGGTACGCCACTGGATCAGTCCGCTGCACTCCCCGTTCAGATCTACCTTTGGCAGGGTAATGAATTGCGCAACTTTTTTGAGGCACGTACATCTGCCGCAATCATCGTATTGCTGGCGCTGATGTTGAGCCTGAATGCCTGCGCAATCTGGTTGCGTAAGAAATTTGAGAAGAGGTGGTAGTCATGAAAATTGAAGAGCCGATTATGCGATCCATGGTGATGAAGAGCGAAGCCGTCAAGAAGCGTGAACAAACGTTGGTCAAGATGGCTGCGCGCGATGTCAAGGTCTTCTATGGCGAGGCCGAAGCACTGCACGGCGTCAATCTGGACATCTACGAGAACGAGGTGATCGCGTTCATCGGACCTTCCGGGTGCGGAAAATCGACCTTTCTGCGCTGCCTGAACCGGATGAACGACACAATAGACGGCTGTCGGGTGATGGGTGATATCCGGCTCGATGATCAGGACATCTATGATCCGTCGCTCGATGTGGTCCTGCTGCGTGCGCAGGTCGGCATGGTGTTCCAGAAGCCGAATCCATTCCCGAAGTCCATCTACGAAAACATCGCTTACGGTCCGAAATTGCACGGACTTGCCAAGACGCATGCAGACTTGGATGTAATCGTCGAGCAGAGTCTTACCCGCGCGGGTCTCTGGGACGAGGTCAAGGACCGCCTCGATGCTCCCGGCACCGGGCTTTCCGGCGGTCAGCAGCAGCGCCTGTGTATCGCGCGCGCGATTGCCGTCAGCCCCGAAGTGATTCTGATGGACGAACCTTGCTCGGCACTCGATCCTATCGCGACGGCAAAGGTCGAGCAACTCATCATCGAGTTGTCGGATAACTACACCATCGCGATCGTGACGCACAACATGCAGCAGGCGGCCCGTGTGTCGAACCGTACCGCTTACTTTCATCTCGGTGATCTCGTCGAAGTCGATCAGACCCCCGAGTTGTTCACGAACCCCAAGAACCAGCGTACCGAAGACTACATTACCGGGCGCTTCGGCTGAGATTAGTGAAGATAGGACATCGAGATGGCAGAACATAAGACCTACAACGTGCTGTTCCTCTGTACCGGCAACTCGGCTCGATCGATCATCGCCGAAGCGCTGCTAAACGCTGAAGGCAAGGGTCGGTTTCGGGCCTACTCTGCAGGCAGCCAGCCGCGGGGAGAGGTCAATCCGCTTACGCTCGCCATGCTTAGCAAGACCGGTCTTCCGGTCGAAGGGCTGAGATCCAAGAGTTGGTCGGCGTTCGCAGGCCCCGATGCGCCGGAGATGGATTTTGTGATCACGGTTTGCGACAACGCAGCCGGCGAAGTTTGTCCGGTCTGGCCAGGCCAGCCGATGAATGCCCACTGGGGGGTTCCCGATCCTGCGGCATGCGAAGGCAACGACGTGGAACGGCATCTGGCATTTGCCGACTGCTACCGGATGCTGCGCAATCGCATAGGTCTGTTCGTGAACCTGCCCCTCGCGTCACTCGATCGTATTTCCTTGCGCCGACATATGGACGATATCGGCGCCGTCGACGAGCCGTCCGGCGAATAGTGCACCGCCCGGTCGGCAGCTTGCGGCATGGTAAAGCAAGCGGCGTAGCGCTGACAGCACCGGGCCGCAGTCTTCCTGAGTCGGGGTTCTGAGGATATACTGTCGCGCTTTTACGGATGCCTACCCCTTGGGCGACAAACTGGTTATCGGAAACTGGAAGTCAAACGGGCGGCGCCTTGAGAACGAGGCGCTGCTGACGTTGCTTTGCGCGCAAGCTCTCGAGCCCAATATTGGCGTGGGTGTGTGTGTGCCGTATCCTTATTTGGATCAGGTTGGGCGCCTACTGGAAGGTAGTGCCGTCGTACTTGGTGCCCAAGACGTAAGCGCGTATCCGGATGGCGCTTATACTGGTGAGGTGAGCGTCGGCATGCTTGCCGACTTCGGTTGTCGCTATGTCATCGTCGGCCATTCGGAACGTCGTGCCTTGTTTGGCGAATCTGACCAAATGGTTGCGCGTAAGGCCAGGCTCGCACTCGAGGGCGGCCTTGTCCCGGTCGTCTGCATCGGCGAAACGCTGGCCGAGCGTGATGGAGGCGAAGTTGCATCGGTCATTTCGCGTCAGTTGGAGCCGATCTGGGCAGAATTGGATGTCGATGATCTCGCGAGAATTGTCATTGCCTATGAGCCGGTTTGGGCGATCGGTACCGGTTTGTCTGCCGAGCCTTCTCAGGTTGATGAAGTTTTGGCTTTCGTGCGCCAGTCACTGTCTTCGCGATCTACGCAGGCGGACACGGTAAAGATTCTCTATGGTGGAAGCGTCAAGGCCTCCACCGCTTTTGATTTGTTCAGTTTGCCGGATTGTGATGGCGGGCTGATTGGTGGCGCATCGCTGGTGGCCGTTGAATTTCTTGCGATTTGCAAGGCGGCTGCTGCGGTGTCGAATAATGGTTCAGTCAATGAGTGAAGTCCGCAATGGGTAGTTATCTGTTTTCGATCGTTCTGACGGTGCATATCATCGTGGGCCTGAGTGTGATTGGTCTGGTGCTGATGCAGCATGGAAAGGGTGCCGACGCTGGTGCCGCCTTTGGCGGGGGAGGAGGCGGTTCTGCTGGCAGTCTCTTCGGTTCGTCGGGTTCGGCAAACTTCCTGAGCCGTACAACGGCGGCCCTGGCGGCAGTATTCTTTGCGACCAGTCTTGGATTGACCTTCCTCTCGAACAACTCGGCAGCGCCCGCCTCGAGCATCATGGAAGGCGCTGTTCCGGTGACTGCTCCTGTGGTCGATGGTGACGCTGCGGGCGGCGCGCAGGACGGAAGTTCGAACGCGCAGTCGATCCCGAAATAATTCGCAACGGGATTTGCGCACTGCAGGAAAACCCGTATAATTCGGTCTCTGCTTCAAACGTGCCGACGTGGTGAAATTGGTAGACACGCCATCTTGAGGGGGTGGTGGCGCAAGCCGTGTGAGTTCGAGTCTCACCGTCGGCACCATAATAAAGAGCCCGCAAAAGCGGGCGATTTTATGTTGCGCAGTGCAGCATAATTTGAAACCTATATCGAGGGATGCGCGATGCTGGAAAGTTATTTTCCCGTACTGATCTTCATCATCGTGGGCCTCGGCTTCGGTTTCATTCCCATCATACTCGGTCGGTTGGTTGCTCCTTACCGGCCCGATAGCGAAAAGAACTCTCCGTACGAATGCGGCTTCGAGGCCTTCGAAGATGCACGGATGAAGTTCGATGTGCGCTATTACCTCATCGCAATTCTGTTCATTCTTTTCGATCTTGAAATTGCCTTCCTGTTTCCTTGGGCTACGGTGTTCAAGGAGTTCGTGGTGGCGGGCGAGCATGCGTGGTTCATGTTTGGATCGGTCATGGTGTTTTTGGCGGTGTTGGTGATCGGCTACATCGTCGAGTGGAAAAACGGCGCGCTGGACTGGGAGTAATCCATGAGCATCGAAGGTGTCTTCCGTGAAGGCTTCGTGACCACGTCGCTCGATACGGTCATTAACTGGACCCGCACTGGTTCGCTTTGGCCGATGACATTCGGACTGGCCTGTTGTGCGGTCGAGATGATTCATGCGGGCTGTTCTCGTTACGACCTCGATCGTTTCGGTGTGGTGTTTCGCCCCAGTCCGCGCCAGTCTGACCTGATGATCGTCGCAGGCACGCTGTGCAACAAGATGGCGCCGGCCCTGCGCAAGGTCTATGACCAGATGGCCGAACCGCGTTGGGTGATCTCGATGGGTTCCTGTGCCAATGGTGGTGGGTACTACCATTATTCCTACTCGGTCGTGCGCGGTTGCGATCGTATCGTTCCGGTGGATGTTTATGTGCCGGGCTGTCCGCCGACTGCCGAGGCCTTGCTGTACGGCATCATCCAGCTGCAGAACAAGATCAAACGCACCAACACCATTGCACGTTGACGGATCGCCACTCATGAGCGCGAAGCTTGAACGTTTGAGTCAAACCCTCCGGGATGTTCTCGGTGAGGCATTGCAGTCACTGCTCGTCGATCGGGGCGAGGTCACGATCGAGGTTGCAGCAGAAGACTATCTGCGAGTCGCGCATCTGCTTCGCGATCATCCAGAGCTCGGCTTCGAGCAGCTCCTCGATGTATCTGGCGTCGACTACTCGGCCTACAAGAACGAAACGCGTGTTGGACGGCGCTATGCGGCGTCGAATCATCTGTTGTCGCTCAAGCACAACTGGCGTTTGCGGTTGCGCGCTTTTGCGCCGGATGACGGTTTTCCGGTGCTGGCGTCGCTGGTTCCGGTGTGGCCCAGCGCGAACTGGTACGAACGTGAGACTTTCGATTTGTACGGAATCATGTTCGAAGGGCATCCGGATCTTCGCCGAATCCTTACCGATTATGGCTTTGTCGGTCATCCGTTCCGCAAGGACTTCCCGGTCTCGGGTTATGTCGAGATGCGCTACGACCCCGAAGCTGGGCGTGTGGTCTATCAGCCGGTCAGCATCGAGCCACGTGAAGTGACGCCGCGCATCATTCGCGAAGAAAAATACGGGGATGTCGGTCATGGCTGAGATTCGCAATTACACGATCAACTTCGGTCCCCAGCACCCTTCCGCACATGGTGTGTTGCGTCTGGTGCTGGAGCTCGACGGCGAGGTGGTGGAGCGCGCCGATCCGCACATCGGGCTGCTGCATCGTGGTACCGAAAAGCTCGCGGAAACACGAACCTGGGTGCAGTCGGTTCCCTATATGGATCGTCTCGACTATGTGTCGATGATGTGCAACGAGCACGCCTACTGTATGGCGATCGAGCGTTTGCTGGGCATACAGGTGCCCGAGCGTGCGCAATACATCCGGGTGATGTTCGACGAGATCACCCGCGTGCTGAATCACCTCCTGAACATCGGCACCCACGCGCTCGACATCGGTGCAATGACGATGGTGTTGTACACCTTCCGCGAGCGTGAAGATCTCATGGATGCCTACGAGGCGGTATCGGGTGCGCGCATGCATGCCGCGTACTACCGTCCAGGTGGTGTGTATCGTGATCTGCCCGACCGGATGCCCAAGTACGAGGTCAACAAGTTCCGCAATGCCAAGGTCGTTAAAGAGCTCAACGCCTCACGCGAAGGCTCGCTACTTGACTTCCTCGAAGATTTCACTAATCGTTTTCCGCGCTATTGCGACGAATACGAAACTCTGCTGACCGACAACCGGATTTGGAAGCAGCGTACCGTCGGTATCGGGGTGGTGTCGCCCGAGCAGGCCAAGGCATGGGGTTTCACCGGGCCGATGTTGCGTGGCTCGGGAGTGGAATGGGACCTGCGCAAGAAGCAGCCCTATGAAGTCTACGACCGCATGCAGTTTGACATTCCAGTTGGTGTGAATGGCGATTGCTACGATCGATATCTGTGTCGCATGGAAGAGATGCGCCAGTCGAATCGCATCATCCGCCAATGCATCGAGTGGCTGCGCAAGAATCCGGGTCCGGTCATCGTCGACAACCACAAGGTTGCGCCGCCGCCGCGCGCCAGCATGAAGTCGAACATGGAAGAACTGATCCATCACTTCAAGCTGTTCACCGAGGGCATGCATGTGCCCGAAGGTGAGGTGTACGCCGGCATCGAGCATCCCAAGGGTGAGTTCGGGGTGTATGCGGTGTCGGATGGCGCAAACAAGCCTTATCGGATCAAGTTGCGGGCGCCGGGCTTTGCCCACTTGGCTGCGATGGATGAAATGGCGCGGGGCCACATGATTGCCGACGTCGTCGCGATCATCGGCACTATGGACGTCGTGTTCGGCGAGATCGATCGCTGACGGCACGAAGCGAACAAACAGGCAACCGGAAGACGAGCACCCAATGCTGAGTCAGGAATCGCTGCAACTCATCGATCGCGAGATCGCCAAGTATCCCGCTGACCAGAAGCAGTCCGCGGTTATGGCTGCGCTGCGCATCGCACAGGTCGAAAAGGGCTGGCTGCCGCGCGAACTCATCGATTTCGTTGCGGGCTATCTCGAGATGCCCGCAATCGCTGCGTTCGAGGTGGCGAGCTTCTACAACATGTACGACCTCGAACCGGTTGGTCGCCACAAGATCACCGTCTGCACCAACCTGCCCTGTGCATTGTCCGGTGGCGTGCATGCTGCAGATTACGTTCAGGAAAAACTCGGGATCGGGTTCAATGAAACCACGCCCGACGGCAAGTTCACGCTGAAGGAAGGCGAGTGCATGGGCGCCTGTGGTGATGCGCCGGTGTTGCTCGTGAATAATCACAAGATGTGCAGCTGGATGACCCGCGAAAAGATCGACCAACTGCTCGCCGAGCTGGGAAGCAAATGAGCGCACGCGAACTGATTCTCGCCGGAACCGACGGCGACCGCGCCTGGCGGCTACAGGACTATCTGGCGCGCGGTGGATATACGGCGCTGAAGAAGATCCTCGCCGAAAAGATCACGCCCGATGCGATCATCGGCGAACTGAAGGCATCGGTGCTGCGTGGCCGGGGCGGTGCGGGCTTCCCGACCGGTTTGAAGTGGAGCTTCATGCCGCGCGCGTTCCCGGGCGACAAGTATCTCGCCTGTAACTCCGACGAAGGCGAGCCGGGCACCTTCAAGGATCGTGACATCCTGCGCTTTAATCCGCATACGGTGATCGAGGGCATGACCATCGCCGCCTATGCAATGGGCGCAGTGCGAGGTTACAACTACATTCACGGCGAGATCTTCGAGATCTACGAGCGCTTTGAAGAGGCTCTGGCCGAAGCGCGTGCGGCCGGACTGCTCGGCCAAAACATTCTCGGCAGCGATTTCTCGTTCGAGCTGTTCGCCCATCATGGTTATGGCGCATACATCTGCGGTGAAGAGACCGCCTTGCTCGAGTCCATCGAAGGCAAGAAGGGGCAGCCGCGCTTCAAGCCCCCCTTTCCGGCGAGCTATGGGCTTTATGGAAAGCCGACCACGATCAACAACACCGAAACTTTCGCATCCGTTCCGTTCATCATGAATATGGGCGGTCAGGGTTTTCTTGAGCTCGGCAAGCCCAACAACGGCGGCACCAAGCTCTTTTCGATCTCGGGTCAGGTCAATAAGCCGGGTAACTACGAGATCGAACTCGGAACACCGTTCGCCGAGTTGCTCGACATGGCCGGGGGTATGCGTCATGGGCGCAAACTCAAGGCGGTGATCCCCGGTGGGTCGTCGTCGCCAGTGGTGCCTGGGAACGTGATGATGGACTGCACGATGGACTATGACTCGATCTCGAAGGCAGGGTCGATGCTCGGATCCGGCGCCGTAATCGTCATGGACGAGACGGTGTGCATGGTGAAAGCGCTCGAGCGATTGTCCTACTTCTATTTCGAAGAATCGTGCGGGCAATGCACGCCCTGTCGAGAAGGCACGGGTTGGCTATATCGGGTGGTGCACCGAATCGAAAGCGGCCTGGGACGGCCTGATGATCTTGACCTGCTCGGCTCGGTCACGACCAATATCATGGGGCGTACGATCTGTGCCCTCGGCGATGCGGCATCGATGCCGGTGCAAAGCTTCATCAAGCACTTCGGTTCCGAGTTCGAGTACCACATCCAAAACAAGAAATGTCTTGTACCGCCCGAAGTGCAGTACGAAGGCAGCAAAATCTATGTGAGACCGTCATGCTAGAGATCGAAATCGACGGCAAGGCGCTGTCCGTCGACGACGGAAGCACCATCATGGACGCAGCAGCCAAGGCTGGCGCGTACATTCCTCACTTCTGCTATCACAAGAAACTGTCGATTGCCGCGAACTGCCGGATGTGTCTGGTGCAGGTCGAAAAGGCGCCCAAGCCCTTGCCGGCCTGTGCGACCCCGGTTACGAATGGCATGAAGGTGTGGACCCACTCCGAAGCGGCCGTGAAGGCGCAGAAGGGGGTGATGGAGTTCCTGCTGATCAACCATCCGCTCGATTGCCCGATCTGTGACCAGGGCGGCGAGTGCCAACTGCAGGATCTTGCGGTCGGGTACGGTAGCAGCCAGTCGCGCTATCAGGAAGAGAAGCGCGTGGTTCTCAACAAGAACCTCGGTCCGCTTGTCGCGACCGACATGACCCGCTGCATCAACTGCACCCGGTGTGTGCGCTTCACCGCTGAGATCGGCGGAGAGATGGAGCTCGGGCAGGCCTTCCGCGGCGAACATGCGGAGATCATGCCCTTCATCGAAAAGACAGTCGATTCCGAATTGTCGGGCAACATCATCGATCTTTGCCCGGTCGGCGCCCTTACTTCGAAGCCGTTCCGTTTCTCGGCCCGCACCTGGGAGTTGTCCCGCCGCAAGTCGGTGAGTCCGCATGACTCGCTCGGTTCCAACCTCATCGTTCAGGTCAAGCATGATGTGGTCAAGCGGGTGTTGCCTCTCGAGAACGAGGAAGTCAATGAGTGCTGGCTGTCGGACAAGGACAGGTTTTCGTACGAAGGCCTGAACAGCGACGAACGCCTCGTTTCGCCGATGATCAAGCAGGGCGGCGAATGGAAAAAGGTCGACTGGCAGGAGGCGCTCGAGTTCGCTGCTAACGGTCTCAAGTCGGTGGTCGCCGAGCATGGCGCAAGTCAGGTCGGTGCGCTGGGCTCGCCCCATTCGACAGTCGAGGAGCTCTTCCTCTTGCAGCAACTGTCGCGCGGACTCGGCTCCAAGAATGTCGATTTCAGGTTGCGGCAGAGTGATTTCCGCGCCGACGGACGGCGGGCCGGCGCCCCTTGGCTGGGCATGCCGATTGCAGGTGTAGGCGAACTCAGCAGCCTCTTGGTGGTGGGCAGTTTCCTGCGCAAGGACACGCCGCTGCTCGCACAGCGGGTGCGGCAGGCAGCCAAGCGTGGCCTGCAGGTGTCGGTTCTGGGCCCCACGGCCGAAGACTGGTTGCTGCCGGTCAAGGCGCGGGCACTGGTTGCGCCGTCGCTGATGGTCGACACCCTTCTGCAGGTAGTCTTCGCGCTCGCCGACGAGAAGGGTATCGATGTTTGTGATGGTTTCGCCAATGCGAGGCCGGGCACGATTTCCGAAAGTGCGCGTGCAATCGCGCAAAGCCTCGCCGGCGGCCGCAAGGTCGCGGTGTGGCTGGGCAATCTGGCGGTGCAGCACGCACGCGCAGCCGAACTCACCATGCTCGCGGCCGAGATCGCACGTCTTACTGACGGTGTCTATGGCGTGATCGGCGAGGCGGCAAACAGTGTGGGTGCCTATCTCGCCGACGCAGTACCCCATGCAGGTGGCCTGAACGCAGGGCAGATGATCGAAGAGCCGCGCAAGGCCTATGTGTTGCTGAATGTTGAACCGGCCCTCGACTTTGCCAATGCGGCTGCCAGCGTGCGAGCTTTAGAAAGTGCTCGACTGGTCGTGGCGCTTTCTAGCTTTGCGACCCCGGGTTTGATGGACTGCGCGGATGTGGTTTTGCCCGTGTCGCCCTTCACCGAAACCTCGGGTACTTTCGTCAATGCCGAGGGCCGTGTGCAGTCGTTTGCAGCGGTGGCCAAGCCAAGGGGTGATACACGCCCGGCGTGGAAGGTGCTGCGCGTACTGGGCAACATTCTGTCGCTGCCGGGCTTCGACTACAACGATTCAGAGGCGGTTGCGGCTGCCGCGCTCGGCAACAACGTGGCCTCGCGGCTCGACAACCGGGTGGACGGCATCCTTCACGCCGCCACGCTGTCGCGCGAGGGACTTGAACGGGTTGCCGACGTCCCGATTTATCTTGCGGACCCCCTGGTACGTCAGGCCAGGTCATTGCAGCGCACCCGCGATGCTGCGGCTCCAGTGGTCGGTGTCAATCCCGAAACGCTGACTGCTCTGGGTATCGCGGCAGGCGAGCGGGTGCGGGTGAGACAGGGCGAGGCTTCGGCAGAGTTGGTGGTGTGCGAGGATTCGGCCGTTGCACTCCGGTGCCTGCGCGTGCCGTCTGCGCATGCCGCGACGGCTTCGCTCGGTGCGATGAGCGGCTCAATCAGCATGGAGCGCGTGTGATGGACGGCTTTCTCGAACCCATTTCGCAGTTTTTCGGCCCGGTCTGGCCTCTGGTCTGGACGCTGGTCAAGTTCGTTGCGATCGTTGCGCCGCTGTTCCTGTGCGTGGCGTACCTGACGCTGGCCGAGCGCAAGGTCATCGGTTACATGCAGGTACGGATCGGCCCGAACCGCGTGGGACCGGCCGGTCTGCTGCAACCGATCGCCGACGGCGTGAAGTTGCTGTTGAAAGAGATCATCGTGCCGTCGGGTGCCAACAAGGGTCTCTTCATCTTCGGCCCGGTATTTGCGCTTGCGCCTGCATTGATCGCCTGGGTGATCATCCCCTTCAATGAGGGCATGGTGGTGGCCAACGTGAATGCCGGCCTGCTGCTGTTGCTGGCGATCACCTCGATCGAAGTTTATGGGGTGATCATCGCGGGCTGGGCATCGAACTCGAAGTATCCATTCCTGGGTGCGATGCGGGCAGCGGCACAGATGGTGTCTTACGAAGTCGCGATGGGTTTCGCTCTGATCTGCGTACTACTGATTTCGGCGAGCCTGAACCTTACCGACATCGTCATGGGCCAGGCGAAGGGCAACTTTGCCGATATGGGCCTCGGTTTCCTGTCGTGGAACTGGTTACCGCTGTTGCCGATGTTCGTGATCTTCGTGATCTCGGGTATTGCTGAAACCAACCGCGCCCCGTTCGACGTGGTCGAAGGCGAAGCAGAGGTCGTTGCGGGCCATATGGTTGAATACTCGGGGATGGCGTTCGCGCTGTTCTTCCTGGGTGAATACGCCAACATGATTCTGGTGTCGGTGATGACCTCGTTGCTGTTCCTGGGCGGCTGGTTGTCTCCGGTCGGTTTCCTGCCGGATGGTTTCTTCTGGCTCGCGCTCAAGACCTCGTTCATCCTGTTCCTGTTCCTGTGGGCACGCGCGACTTTCCCGCGCTTCCGCTACGATCACATCATGCGCCTGGGCTGGAAAGTATTCGTCCCGATCACCATTGCATGGGTGATCGTGGTTGCGGTGTGGATGATGACACCGTTGTCTATCTGGAACTGAGAGGCTGATGATGGGAGCCAATGATTACATCGGTAGCCTGTTCCTGAAGGAACTGGTGAAGGGAATGGCGCTTACGGGCCGCCACTTTTTTGCACGCAAGATCACGGTGCAGTTTCCCGAGGAGAAAACGCCGCAGAGCCACCGCTTCCGCGGGCTGCATGCCTTGCGTCGCTATCCAAACGGCGAGGAGCGCTGTATCGCGTGCAAGTTGTGCGAGGCGGTGTGCCCCGCCATGGCGATAACGATCGAGTCCGATCAGCGCGATGATGGCTCGCGGCGCACCACCCGTTACGACATCGATCTCACCAAGTGCATCTTCTGTGGCTTCTGCGAAGAGGCCTGTCCGGTCGATGCGATTGTCGAAACCCGGGTGCTCGAGTATCACGGTGAGCAACGCGGCGACCTCTACTACACCAAACAGATGTTGCTTGCGGTCGGCGATCGAAACGAAGCGCAGATTGCGGCGGACAGGGAAGCTGATGCGCGTTACCGCTGAGCGTCGTCCATACCCGACCATGGAGGGGGCCCGCTGAGGGTCGACAAGGAAAATGGAATTCAAGACTTTCGTCTTCTACGTGTTCGCGGCGATTTTGGTGTTTGCAGCCTTGCGCGTGATCACGGCCCGCAACCCGATTCATGCAGCGCTGTTTCTCGTGCTTGCATTCGTCAGCGCGAGCGGTCTCTGGATGTTGCTGCAGGCGGAGTTTCTCGCGATCACGCTGGTACTGGTGTATGTCGGCGCGGTGATGGTTTTGTTCCTGTTCGTGGTGATGATGCTGGATGTCAACATTGCACGGCTACGCGAAGGATTCTGGAGTTATCTGCCGGTTGGCGCACTGGTCGGTATTTTGATGGTGATCGAGATGTCACTGGTGCTTGGCGGACGCTATTTCGGTCTCGATGAAATGCCGGCGCCCGCGGCTGCGGCGGCTGACTACAGCAACACCCGCGAGATCGGACGCTTGCTGTACACCGAATATGTCTATCCGTTCGAACTCGCCTCGCTGCTGCTGCTGGTTGCGATGGTTGCCGCCGTGACCCTGACCCTGAGAAAACGCAAGGGTGTCAAGGCGATCAATCCGGACGAACAGGTTTATGTCAGGCGCGAGGGCCGGGTGCGGCTGGTCTCGATGCCGACAGAAAAAGAATAAGACCGCGCTGACCGAAGACGTCAGGGCAATCAGGGGGTTTTGTTGATGCTTTCGCTTTCCCACTTTCTCATCCTGGGCGCGATTTTGTTCGCGATCAGCGTGGTCGGTATCTTTCTCAACCGGAAGAATCTGATCGTGCTGTTGATGGCCATCGAGCTGATGCTGCTCGCGGTGAATCTCAACTTCATCGCCTTCTCGCATTATCTGGGTGACTTGTCGGGTCAGATTTTTGTTTTCTTCATCCTCACCGTTGCGGCCGCCGAGAGTGCGATCGGACTTGCAATTCTGGTGGTGTTGTTCCGCAACCTGCGGACCATCCATGTGGATGATCTCGACAGCCTAAAGGGTTAAGGAAGCGACGGACATGCAAAGCCTCTATCTACTCGTTCCGCTCGCGCCGCTGGCCGGCGCCATTCTGGCTGGCCTGTTTGGCAAGGCCATCGGGCGCCGTGGCGCTCACGTGGTGACGATCCTCGGCGTGCTGGTTGCGCTGATCGCTTCGATCGTTATTTACAAGGACGTTGCCGCCGGCAATACCTTCAACGGCACCGTATACACCTGGATGGAGAGCGGCGGCCTCAAGTTCGAGGTTGGTTTCCTGATCGACTCCCTGACCGTGATGATGATGCTGGTCGTCACCTTCGTGTCGCTGATGGTGCACCTCTACACCATCGGCTACATGCATGAGGATCCGGGTTACCAGCGCTTCTTCAGCTACATCTCACTGTTCACCTTCTCGATGTTGATGCTGGTGATGTCGAACAACTTCCTGCAGTTGTTCTTCGGCTGGGAGGCGGTGGGCCTGGTCTCTTACCTGCTGATCGGCTTCTGGTATGAGCGGCCGACCGCGATCTATGCCAACCTGAAAGCCTTTCTGGTCAACCGGGTCGGCGACTTCGGCTTCCTGCTGGGTATCGGTCTGATCGCAGCCTATGCCGGCAGCCTCAACTATGCCGAAGTCTTCGCCCAGGCGGAGACGCTCGCGAGCCAGCAAGTCGCCTTCACCGGCTGGCCGCTGATCACCGCGATCTGCATCTGCCTGTTCATTGGTGCCATGGGCAAGTCGGCGCAGGTGCCGCTGCATGTGTGGCTTCCCGATTCGATGGAAGGCCCGACCCCGATCTCGGCACTGATTCATGCTGCGACGATGGTTACTGCCGGCATCTTCATGGTGGCGCGTATGTCGCCGCTGTTCGAGTTGTCCGATACCGCGCTTTCGTTCGTGCTGGTGATCGGGGCGACCACCGCGCTGTTCATGGGCTTTCTTGGAATCGTCCAAAACGACGTCAAGCGCGTGGTGGCCTATTCGACCCTTTCGCAACTCGGTTACATGACGGTCGCACTCGGCGTTTCTGCATACTCTGCGGCGGTGTTCCACCTGATGACTCATGCCTTCTTCAAGGCCTTGCTGTTCCTTGGCGCTGGCTCGGTAATCATGGGAATGCATCATGACCAGGACATGCGCAACATGGGCGGGCTATGGAAGTACATGCCGATCACCTGGTTCACCTCGCTGCTGGGTTCGCTCGCACTGATCGGTTTTCCGCTGTTTGCCGGCTTCTACTCCAAGGACTCGATTATCGAGGCGGTCCATGCGGCGAACATTCCGGGGGCCGGCTATGCCTTGTTCTGCGTGTTGCTCGGTGTGTTCGTGACGGCTTTCTACTCGTTCCGGATGTACTTTCTGGTGTTCCATGGCAAAGAGCGCTTCGGTCAGGCGCATCACCATGATGAACACAAGGCCGACGATCACGCCCATGACGCACATTCCGATGCACATGCGGACGATCATGACGACGAGCACCATCATGGTCTTGCGCCGGGTCAGAAGCCGCACGAGTCGCCGTGGGTGGTTACGGTGCCGCTGATCCTGTTGGCGATTCCCTCGGTGATCATCGGTTTCATCACGATCGAACCGATGCTGTTTGGCGAGTGGTTCAAGGATAATATCGCGCTCGCCGCGCACCACGTGGGTCTCAAGGAACTCGAGGCCAGCTTCCATGGGCCTTTTGCGATGGCGCTTCACGGTCTGCAGACTGCCCCGTTCTGGCTGGCGATGGGTGGCGTGGGCCTTGCATGGTTCTTCTACATGGTACGCCCGGATATTCCCGCTACCATACAGCGCACTTTCAAGCCGCTGCACACCTTGCTCGACAACAAGTACTACTTCGATCGTTTCAACGAGGTGGTGTTTGCCGGGGGAGCCCGATTGCTCGGCGGTGGCTTGTGGCGGGTAGGGGACCGGGGACTGATCGATGGTGTGATCGTGAATGGTGGTGCCCGCACAGTTGGCTGGGTTGCGCAGATGACTCGCCTGCTGCAGACCGGACACCTGTATCAGTACGCATTTGCAATGATCATTGGGGTTTTCGCGCTCCTGACCTTCTGGTTCAACGCAGGTTGAAGCGGTGCGTAAAGACGCTTGCTCGATAACGCTGAATAACGACAAACGCACCCTTGCCGGTGCAATGAACGGAAAGCAACAATGACGGGTATGCCATTACTCAGCCTTGCGATCTGGATTCCGATCCTGGGTGGATTGCTTGTGCTGGCCACGGGATCGGATCGAAATGCCGGATCTGCGCGAATGATGTCGCTGGCGGTCGCGATTACCGGTTTCGCGGTCACGTTGCCTCTGTTCGCCCAGTTCGATGCAAGCACGAGCGCGATGCAGTTTCAGGAGTTCGGAGCCTGGATTCCGCGTTTCAACATCAATTACCATCTTGGTGTTGACGGTATTTCGATGCTGTTCATCGTGCTCAACGCCTTCATCACGATCATGGTGGTGCTCGCGGGCTGGCAGGTGATTCAGGAGAAGGTCGCGCAGTACATGGCGGCGTTCCTGATCATGTCGGGGCTGATGAACGGCATCTTCTCGGCCCTCGACGGTGTTCTGTTCTACGTGTTCTTCGAGGCCTCACTGATTCCGCTATATCTTGTAATCGGCATCTGGGGTGGCCCGAATCGGGTCTATGCCGCAATCAAGTTCTTTCTGTTCACGCTGGCTGGCTCGCTGCTGATGCTGGTTGCGCTGCTCTACCTGTTCATCGAGTCGGGCGGTTCGTTCAGCATTCTCGACTGGCACAAGTTGCCGCTCGGCATGACGCCGCAAACGCTGGTGTTCTGGGCGTTCCTGATTGCATTCGCGGTGAAGGTTCCGATGTGGCCAGTTCATACCTGGCTGCCAGACGCACACGTCGAGGCTCCTACAGGCGGTTCGGTGGTGCTGGCTGCGATCGCGCTGAAGCTCGGTGCATACGGGTTCCTGCGTTTCTCTTTGCCGATCGTGCCCGACGCCTCGCAGGCCATGGCGCCGCTGGTGATCGCCCTGTCGCTGATCGCGGTGGTCTATATCGGCCTGGTTGCGCTGGTGCAGACCGACATGAAAAAGCTGGTTGCGTACTCGTCGATTGCGCACATGGGCTTTGTCACGCTCGGCTTCTTCATGTTCAACACCTTGGGCATCGAAGGGGCGCTGGTTCAGATGATCTCGCACGGCTTCGTCTCGGCGGCGATGTTCCTGTGCATCGGAGTTCTATATGACCGGGTGCATTCGCGCGAGATCGCCGATTATGGTGGCGTGGTGAAGACCATGCCCAAGTTCGCGGCATTCTTCATGTTGTTCGCGATGGCCAATGCCGGCCTGCCCGGCACCAGCGGTTTCGTCGGTGAATTCATGGTGGTGCTCGGCGCGGTCGAGTACAACTTCTGGGTGGCCTTCTTTGCCGCTACGACTCTGATCCTCGGTGCGGCTTATACCTTGTGGATGTACAAGCGGGTCGTGTTCGGCAAGGTGGCCAATCATCATGTCGCCGAGCTTGAAGACATCAACACGCGCGAATTCGCATTCCTTGGAATTCTTGCGCTGTGCGTACTGGCGATGGGCCTCTATCCGTTCCCCTTCACCGAAGTCATGCACGCTTCTGTAAGCGAACTCCTGCGGCATGTTGCCGTGAGCAAGCTCTGAACGAGCTGCCGAGCCACTTTTCCGGACTGGTAAGAAGATGAATTTTGTTGTTCCTGACTTCTATCCTGCAGCGGCCGAGATATTCGTCGCGGTGATGGCTTTGGTGATCATGCTGGCGTTCACCTTTTTTCGCAGCAATGCGCGCAGCCTGGCCTATTTTCTGACCCAGGCGACGCTGGTGGGCGCTGCCTTCATCACGATCTGGACCCTGGACGGGCAGGTGACGCTGACCTTCAGCAACATGTTCATCTCCGACCTGATGGGCGATCTGCTGAAGCTCACGATCTACTTCTCGGTCGCGGTAGGCCTGCTGTATGGGCGCGGTTATCTGTCCGACCGGAACATGGATCGGCCGGAGTACTTCCTGTTGGCGCTGCTGATGACCCTCGGCATGATGGTGATGGTGACTGCCAATCACATGCTGTCGCTTTATATGGGCCTCGAGATGATGTCGCTGTCGCTGTATGCGATGGTCGCCTTCGATCGTGACTCGGCGCGCTCCACCGAGGCTGCAATGAAGTATTTCGTGCTAGGCGCGCTAGCATCCGGCTTGCTGCTCTACGGTATGTCGATGATCTATGGTGCGACCGGCGCAATGGATTTCTCGAGCATTGCCCAGAGTATCTATCATCAGACCGCCAACAAGACGGTGCTGATGTTCGGGCTGGTGTTCGTGGTGGCGGGGCTCGCGTTCAAATTGGGGGTTGTGCCCTTCCACATGTGGGTGCCCGATGTCTATCAGGGCGCGCCGACCGCGGTCACCCTGATGATCGCAACCGCGCCCAAGCTCGCCGCTTTCGCAATCTCGATGCGCTTGCTGGTCTTCGGTCTGTTCGAGTTGGCTGACCAATGGCAGTCGATGCTGATGTTCCTGGCGGTGCTCTCGATCGTGCTCGGTAACCTTGCAGCGATCGCCCAGACCAATCTCAAGCGCATGCTTGCGTATTCGGGCATCTCTCATATGGGCTTCGTGCTGCTCGGCTTGTTGTCCGGCGTCGTCGATGGCGACCGCCAGTTTGCGCTCAACGCCTATAGCTCGGCGATGTTCTACGCGGTTTCATACGTGATTATGAGTCTCGCATCGTTCGGCATGGTGGTGTTGCTGTCGCGTGCTGGCTTCGAGGCCGAGAACATCGACGATTTCAAGGGCTTGAACAAGCGTAGCCCGTGGTTTGCGCTGATGATGATGATCGTGATGTTCTCGATGGCGGGCATTCCGTTCTTTATCGGCTTCTTTGCCAAGCTCTCGGTACTGCAGGCGGTCGTGCAGGCCGGCTACATCTGGCTGGCGCTGGTCGCAGTGCTGATGTCGCTGGTTGGTGCCTATTACTACCTGCGGGTGGTAAAGGTCATGTATTTCGATGAGCCGACCGACACGGCGCCGATTCATGCGCCGGCAGATGTGCGGGTTATGCTGTCGGCCAATGGTCTGGCGATCGCGGGGCTTGGCTTGCTGCCCCAGGGGTTGATGTCGTTGTGCGCGTATGCGCTCATCGCCTCGCTTTGAGGGGAGAGGTGTATTCCCTTTGAGGCACGAGCCCTCTAATGAGCCCTCACGTCGCGAAGCCGGATCCGCTTCAGGAACTTGAGCTTGAATCGGCGCAGGTTTTCAAGGGGCGGTTGCTCGAGGTCAGAAGTGATCGGGTAAAGCTCCCGGATGGCATGCACGCGACCCGCGAGTACGTTCGCCATCCAGGTGCGGTGGTCGTGGTTGCTCAGTTGCCGGATGGCAGCCTGCTGTTTGAGCGGCAGTTTCGTTACCCGTTGCGGCGCGCCTTCATCGAGCTACCTGCAGGAAAGATCGACGCGGGGGAGGACATCCTCGCGTGCGCGATGCGCGAGTTGCGCGAAGAAACGGGTTACGAAGCTGCGCAGTGGGCCCATCTGGGTGTGATTCACCCCTGTATTGGCTATTCGGATGAGCGGATCGAGATCTTCCTTGCACGCGAACTCCGCCATGTCGGTCATTCGCTCGATGCGGGCGAGTTTCTCGAGGTGTTCAGCATGACACTCGATGCGGCGCGCGTTGCGGTGCTTGAGGGCCGTATTACGGACGGCAAGAGCATCTCTGCGTTATTCATTGCCCTGCCGCATTTCGATTGATCCAAGACGCAGGTAGCTGCGGCCTCAGCAGCCGCGGTGGCGGCGCTTGCGCGCGCAAGTGAATTCATTTGTTGCGTTTCTTGGCCGCCGGTGCAGCTTTGCTGCACAATGGCCGCCTCTTCCAACCGTGATGTCGCATGCGTTACGAATTTCTCGTCGGTTTGCGCTACACCCGCTCGCGCAAGCGTGCTCAGGGCCGTAATCAGTTCATATCCTTCATCTCGCTGGTGTCGATGCTGGGGACTGCGCTCGGGGTCGCGGCGCTGATCGTCGTGTTGTCGGTGATGAACGGTTTTCAGGAGGAGCTGCGCACCCGAATTCTGGGTGTGGCCTCGCACATCCAGATCAGCGGCTATGAAGGCGCGATGAGCGCGTGGCAGCAGGTGTCGGAGCAGGCGATGCGCCATCCCGAGGTGCGAGCCAGCGCCCCGTATGTGCAGGAACAGGGGCTTCTATCGTTCGGCGAACAGGTGCGCGGTACTCTGATTCGGGGGGTGTTGCCAGCCGAAGAAGAGCGGGTCGCCGATTTCGCCAAGTACATGAAGGTGGGCACGCTTGAGGCGCTCCAGGCCGGACGATTCGGGATCATTCTTGGGCGTGACCTCGCGCAGGCCCTGCGGGTAACGATCGGTGACAAGGTCACCTTGATTGCCCCCCAGGGGCTGGTTACGCCTGCGGCAGTTCTGCCTCGGGTGAAGCAGTTCGAGATCCTCGGAATCTTCGAGGCCGGAATGTATGAGTATGACTCCGGTCTGGCACTGGTGCACATGCATGATGCACAGGTGCTTTACCGCATGGGTGATGCGGTGACCGGGGTGCGGCTCAAGGTAGACGACTTGTTCAGTGCCCCCAGGGTGGCGCGCGAGCTTGCAGGCGTGATCGAAGTGGCAGCGTATGTGAATGACTGGACCCGCAGCCATGC
>JAEUNS010000391.1 GCA_016790005.1 Zoogloeaceae bacterium | reverse complement strand
AGATCTCCTCCGCAAGTCTTCGGGCACCTCAGGGTGCCCGTTTTTTTATGATGCTGGGTTGATGTGCCTTCGTTCCGGGAGGGGCAGCAATCCGGCGGTCGCGGATGATAGACTCGACGGCCAATCCAAACTGGTTTCGCTGGGGATGCCTCGGTGTTCAAGGAGATCTTGTGTCACTCTTGAGTAGTCTTGCCGTCATTGGCCTTTTGATTGCCATTTGCGCCTTTTTGGCGATGTCGGAAATTTCCCTGGCTGCATCACGGAAGCTGAAGTTGCGCCAGCTTGCCGACGCCGGTAATCCGGCCGCGGCGCGAGTGCTCCAGCTGCAGGAGAGTCCGGGCGCCTTCTTCACGGTTGTGCAGATCGGCCTGAATGCAGTGGGGCTCCTCGGTGGAATTGTCGGCGAGCAGGCATTGTCACCCTGGACCTCGGCCCTGATCGGTCTCGTTTACGACGGGCCCATGCTGGGAACGCTGAGCTTTGTGCTGTCGTTCCTGTTTCTGACCTCGCTGTTCGTGTTGTTCTCTGATCTGATTCCGAAGCGCCTGGCAATGCTCGAGCCTGAACGCTATGCAATGCTGATGGTGTACACCATGTCGTGGTGCGTGGTGATTTTGCGGCCACTGGTGTGGGTATTCAATGGCCTGGCCAACCGGATCTTTCGCTTGCTGGGGGTGGTCAGCGTGCGTGTCGATGAGGTCACTGCCGCGGACATCATGGCGATGGCGGATGCCGGCGCTGAAACCGGCGCACTGCTGCGCCAGGAACAGCACATGATCAGCAATGTGTTCGAGCTCGATTCGCGCATCGTGCCGTCGGCAATGACCACGCGCGACGACATCGTGTTCTTCACCCTGAGCGAAACCGAAGAGAGCATCCGCCAGAAGATCGCTGCGTTTCCGCATGGCAAGTATCCGGTGTGCGAAAACACCATCGACACGGTGATCGGCTATGTCGACTCCAAGGACATCCTGCCGCGCATTCTGCACGGACAGAACCTGTCGCTGCGCACCGAGCCGATCGTGCGCACGGTGCTGACGCTGCCCGATACGCTCACGCTGTTCGAGTCGCTCGAGCATTTTCGTGATGCGAAGGAAGATTTTGCGCTGATCGTCAACGAGTACGCGCTGGTGGTGGGCCTGCTGTCGCTTCAGGATGTGATGAGCACGGTGATGGGCGAGCTTGGCAACCCCTGCCAGGAATCCTTGATCGTGAAACGCGACGGGAACTCATGGCTGATCGACGGCCTGACCCCGATCGAGGATGTGATGCAGGCGCTCGACATTGCCCTTTTCGAGGGCTTCGAGAACTATGAGACGGTGGCTGGATTCCTGATGTACCGTCTTCGCAAGGTGCCCAAGCGGACCGATTCCGTGGTGTATGCCGGCTACAAGTTCGAGGTGGTCGATATCGACAGTTACCGTATCGATCAGGTGCTCGTCACCCGCGAAGTGCCGTTGGTCGAAGCGGCTGAAACACCCTGAATTGTGGTTCAGGCCTTGAGGGTATCCATAAGGTCGATCAGGAATTCGGTGTCTTGGCGCTCTATTGCCGCCCAAGTGCGCATGCCCAACTCGGCGGCGTAGCGGAAGGCGTCGGGCACGTCGGACGGAGGCAGGTCGCACAGTATTGCGGGCAGTTCTGCTCAGTTACCGGCCACCAGGGCGCTCGGTTCGTGCGCTACGCCCGCGCAGGCATTGGCGTCGACAATTGTTTGCATTTGAAACTCTCAAAACTGTGCAAACTGCCAAAGTATCAACAGCTGCTCTTGCCATGGGTGTTTATCCTGGAAGCAGATACCTTGTGCGCCGTGGCCTACGCGCGATGGCCGGGGTGACGGGCCGCTGCGATATCGCAATGGCAACAACAACCTGATCTTCCCGGATAGCTCATGTTCAAGAACCTCCGCCTGTGGGCCAAATTGATGTTGGGCCTGGGTTCCACGATTTTTATCGTCGTCTCGTTGTTGACCTACACCAATCTCGTTGAAATGAGCGATCTGATCCTGGATGCAGAGCGCGATTCGCTTGAAACCCATCGTGATGCCGTTGTGAGCTCGGTTGCGGCCGAGGCGCGTCGGGCGTCGTCGCTTGCCACCTTGATCGCGAACCTTCCGATGGTGCAGGAACGCTTTGCCGCGGGGGATCGTGCCGGGCTTGTGGGCGAACTTGCGCCCGCTTTCGAGCGCCTGATGCTCGATGCCGAGGTGCTTGCACTGGATCTCCACGCGCCGCCGGCAATATCATTTCTGAACCTGCAGGACCCGACCCGGTTCGGCGATGACGAGCGCGCGAGCCGTGAGATGGTCGTCGCGGCCAACAAGCTGCGCGTTCCGCTTGCCGGTCTCGAAGCCGGTGCAGACGGTTTCAGCATCCGCGGTGTCGCGCCGGTGACCCACCAGGGGCGGCAACTCGGTTCGGTTCAGGTTGGGATCAACTTCGACCGGGCGGTACTTCAGCGCTTCAAGGCGCAGCACGGAATCAATCTCAAGCTGTATGTTCCGGATGAAAGCGGCTTTCGAGTCGTTGCGTCGACCGACGAAGATCTGACGCCGTTGCCTGCGCCGGTGCTGGGTCGCCTGTTGGCTGGCGATACCCTGCTTGAGCATGACGACGCCGGCGCTGTGCCTTATGCGGTGTTCGGCTCCCGTCTGATGGATTTCGAAGGGCAAGCGGTTGCAGTCCTGCACATGCGTGCCGACCGGAGCATGTATCTGGATGCCTACGAGTCGTCGCGCCGCACTGCCATGCTCGAAGGTCTGGGGTCGATTCTGGTCGGGGTGTTGATTGCGATGTTGATCGCGCGACCGCTCGTGCGCCGCATCGAGGCCGTCATGGCCGGACTCGATCAGGTCGCACACGGAAATCTGGCTTCACCCATCGGGGTCGAGGGGCGCGACGAGATTGGTGTGCTCGCGCGTGCGACCAACGACATGCGCCAGCGCCTGCATGATCTGGTTGCCGAGGTCGGTGCGCATGCTGCGGCGGTGAACGCGGTGGCGCAGGAGATCAGCGCGGCGGTCGAGCATCAGGCGGCCTCGTCGGCAGAAATGTCCTCGTCCGTGGCCGAGATCACTTCGACCATGGAAGAGCTTTCGGCGTCTTCGTCTGAGATTGCCGAAAACTCGAATTCGGTGGTCAGCGTCGCCAACGAGACGCTCGCGAACAGCCGCAAGGGGGCGGAAGGCGTTCAGAATGTTCTCGGGCGAATGAACGATATCCGTTCCGACAACCAGCACAGCTTGCAGGAGATCATCGAACTGGGCGCCAAGTCGAAGGAGATCGGCAAGGTCATGGAGATCATCAATACGATCGCAGACCAGACCCGGTTGATCGCGTTCAACGCAGCGCTCGAGGCCTCGAGCGCGGGTGAGGCCGGCAAGCGCTTCTCGGTCGTCGCGGCCGAGATCCGTCGCCTCGCCGACAGCGTGACCGATTCGACCGGCGAGATCGAGGCCCGGGTCAGCGAGATCCAGGATTCGATCAGCCGCCTGGTGATCACCTCCGACAAGGGCGCGGGCGTGATCGCAGGCGGGATCGCGGCAAGCGCGGAGTCTGCCGAGAGGCTCGAGGAAATCGTCAATGCTGCAACCGAGACCAGCAGTGCGGCCCAGCAGATCTCGCTCTCAACCCAACAGCAGAAAACCGCGAGCAGCCAGGTGGTGGTGGCCCTGCGCGAGATCGTGACCGCCAATGCCTATACCGCCAAATCGACCGCCCGGATCGTGCAGGTGGGCAAGGACATGTCGCGCCTCTCGGCCGAACTGTTCAGCGCCGCGAGCAAGTTCACCTATGAGCCGCGCGCCGGTGCCAGCGTGGAATCGGCGCAGCGCGCGACGCTCGACGCGGCGCAAGAGCGCAAACCCGGCACAAGTGCCTGAGTGGCGAGCGCAACGACATGGCCAGACTCGTCAGGATTCTGATTGTCGATGACAGCGCTGTTGCAAGGCGCATGTTGCGTGCCCATGTCGAGGCCAGCGGCGAAGTCGAAGTGATCGGCGAGGCGCGAAATGGCCGCCAGGCGGTCGAGATGGCGCAGCGGTTGCGCCCCGACCTGATCACGATGGACCTCGAAATGCCGGTCATGAATGGTCTGGATGCGATCGAGGAGATCATGGCGTTGAGGGCGGTACCGATTCTGGTCGTCACCGAGGCTTCGGATGCCGGGCCTGCCTGTGAGGCTGTGCGCAGGGGCGCGCTCGAGGTTACGTCAAAGCCCGATTACAGCGTCGATCGAATAGCCGCCCTCGTCGCCAGGATCAAGCTGCTCGCCGGCGTCGCCATGATAACGCGCAGGCGCTCGCCGGCTGCTGCCCTGGGGCCGTCGCCTGCGCCTGGGCAAAGGGCCGCATGTGCACCTTCAATGCAACACAAGTTGCTCCGCAGCAAACGGGTGATCGGGATCGCCGCCTCGACGGGCGGTCCGCAGGCCCTGGCGCAGATTCTGCCCCGTTTCCCAGCTGATTTCCCTGCGCCGATCCTGGTCGCCCAGCACATCTCGGACGGTTTTGCCGCAGGAATGGCAGACTGGCTTGCCGGACTGTGTGTGCTGCCGGTGCGGCTTGCCAATGGCGGTGAGCCGCTCGAACCCGGGGTGATCTGGCTATCACCCTCCGAATCGAACTTGATTGTGAACGGTGCGCACCACCTGGAGCTGTGCCGACGTCAGGAGGGCGGCGTCTATCGACCCAGCTGCGATGTACTGTTCGATTCGCTTGCGCGAGCCTTTGGTGAGCATGCGGTCGGCGTGGTGTTGACCGGCATGGGGCGGGACGGCCTGATCGGACTTGAGGCGATACGCAGGGCGGGGGGCGCGACGCTCGCCCAGGACGAGGCAAGCTCAGCCGTCTTCGGCATGAACCGCCGCGCGATCGAGGCGGGTGTCGTTCAGAGCGTGCTGCCGGTCGGCGAGATCGCGGACGCGCTGGTCAGGCTTGCATGCTGCGAGGTCGCCAATGAGCCTTGACCTTGCTCCGTTCAAGCGGCTTATCAGGCAGCGCTGCGGACTCGTATTCGAGGGGGTGGGCGAGCGTCGTCTGGCAACCGTCCTGTCCGAACGCATGGGTAGCAGCGACGCGCAGCATTACCTGGTGCAGCTCGAAGCCGACACCGATGAGTTCGGCAAGGTTGTCAATCAACTCACGATAAACGAGACCTACTTCTTTCGCGAGATGGAGCAGTTCGACCTGCTCACCGACGTGCTCGTGCCGCGCCTGATGAGCCGGCGCCCGCCGGGCGTTCCGATCCGGATTCTGAGCGCGGGCTGCTCCTCCGGCGAAGAGCCCTATTCGATCGCGATGGCCTTGTTCGATCGCTTCGGCGAAAACACGCTGCAACGTTTCAAGATCGTTGCCGGTGATATCGACAGCACGGTGATCGCAAGGGCGCGCGAAGCACGTTACTCTGAGTTTTCGTTCAGAAGCGTCGGGCAGGGCTTGCGCAGCCGATACTTCAGAGTCGAGCACAATGCCCATGTGCTGACGGATGCTGTGCGCAATGCGGTCGAGTTCCATGAGCTCAACCTGCTCCACCCCGCATTCGCGCCGACGATGCCCGCATTCGACATCGTGTTCATGCGCAATGTCTCGATCTATTTCGATGTTCCGATACGGCTTGAGATCCAGCGCAATCTTGCGGCGATGATGAGTGGCGATGGATATCTCGTCACCGGCATGACCGAGACACTGGCGAACGACCTGGGGGTGTTTTCGCTGGTCGAGGACGGCGGGCTCTACTATTTTTGCAGGCAAGCTCCGCAGCCCGCGCCGATGTCCAGGGCATCCATCAGGTCCGCCACGCCCGATCACCCAGCACATAGAGCCTTGACCAAGTCGCAACCCCCTTCGCATCGACTCCACGGCGAGCCCGCTGCGAAGACCCACCGCCCTGTCCCAGGGGCGGCCGTACCGACACTGTCCTTGGTCAGCCCTGTGGCGCCCGCCCGTTTGCCCACGCTTGAAGAGGCGCGGGCGCTCGTGCATGACGAGCGCTACGACGACGCGTCGCCGCTGGTGCAGAAGCTCCTTTCCGCGCAGCCACACAATAACGATGCGCGCCTGCTCCAGGCCTACATCCATCTGAATCGGCGCAACTTCGAGCTTGCGCTGGATGGCTGTAGCGACGTTCTCGCGGCCGACGCATGGTCGGTCGATGCGCTGTTCGTGATGGGGCTTGCCGAAAAGTGGCGCGAGCAGTCGGCAGCGGCCATAGCCTGGTTCAAGAAGGCGGCATACCTGCATCAGCAATGCTGGCCGGCGCATTTCTACCTTGCCGGGCTGTACTCGGCGCAGGGCGATCATGCCGCGGCCGGGCGGGCGCACCGCGTGGTGCTGCGCTTGCTCGCAGGCGTACCCGATCCGGGCATTCGGGTGGTGCCGGTCGGCTTGCGTCCGGCCGAAGTCCGGTTTCTGTGCGAGCGTCGCCTGAATGTGGTGCCCACCCCCATGCCGATGGGCGGGAGCTAAGACGTCGTGGCACTGGATCTGGGGCGCTTCATGGTGCGTTTCGTCGAGGAGGCGCGCGATCACATCGGCAGACTGAATGACGGGATTGCGCGGCTCGAGACAGAAAGCTCCGATCGCGAGGCCATCAACGCGATCTTTCGATCGGCTCATACCATAAAGGGTTCGTCGCGCATGCTCAGGCTTGTGCCGATCACCGAGACCGCGCATGGGCTGGAGGATGTGCTGGGGGCGCTGCGCGAAGGGGTCTTGCGCTTCGATCCGCAGCTTGCTCAGGTGCTCTATCGGGGCGTCGATGCAATTTCGGCGCTCGTCGACCGGCTGGCCGAGACGCGCGATGGCACAAGCCTGCCGCCCGCGCAGCCGGATGTCTGTGCATCGCTGGCGCGCGCCGTCGCCAAGGTCGGCCAGGCCAGCGACGCGGATGGCCCGCGCGAGGACGATCCCCCGGCAAAGCTTGTCGAGCTTTCGCCAACATTGCCGGCCGACCCGGCAGCTGCGCTCGATGCGCTGCGGTCGGCGAATCTGCCGACGCATGGCCTGGGTGCCGCGCGCAGCCAGGATACCGTGCGGGTGCGCCTCGACAAGCTCGATGAACTCATCAACCTGATGGGCGAGCTGGTTTCGCACCATGCCCGCCTTCGCCAGCGCTGTATCGACCTGAAGGGACTCGAGCGTGAGCTCGTCGCGCAGGCTGGCGTTGAATGCGGCGCCAGCTTGCGGGGCTTCGCGCAGCGCTTCAGGGACGATGTGCAGGCGCAGGACGTCCTGATGAGTACGCTGCATGACAAGGCGCTGGTGATGCGCATGCTGCCGCTGGCGATCATTTTCGAACCGGCGGGCCGGATGATGCGCGAGCTTGCGCGCTCGGTCGGCAAGGAGGTCGAGTTCGTGATCCGTGGCAGCGAGATCGAGCTCGATCGCCAGGTGATCGACAGGCTCGCCGATCCGGTCGTGCATCTGCTGCGAAATGCCCTCGATCACGGACTCGAGTTGCCACAGGAGCGCATCGCGCTGGGCAAGCCGGCGCAAGGCAGGCTCTCGCTGCTGGCGCGCCAGGATGGCGATTCGGTCGTGATCGAGGTTGGCGACGATGGCGCGGGCATTCCGCTCGAGGGGGTTCGCGAAAAATCGGTGAAGAGGGGGATGGTCTCGGCCGAGAAGGCCGCTGCGCTAACCGAAGACGAATTGATCGAGCTGCTGTTTCGCCCCGGATTTTCGACGGCCGCCATCATCACTGACTTGTCGGGGCGCGGCGTCGGGCTCGATGTCGTGCGGCAGACCGTGATTGACGAGTTGAGCGGCGAGGTGTCGGTCAAGACCGTCGCCGGCAAGGGCACGAGCTTTACGCTGAGCCTGCCGCTTTCGCTTGCCGTCGTGCGGGTACTGCTGGTCGAGGTTGGGGGGCGGCCGTTTGGTTTCGGCGCCCCACAT
>JAEUNS010000350.1 GCA_016790005.1 Zoogloeaceae bacterium | reverse complement strand
GGCCGCTCGACTTTCACTTTCCAGTAACCGAAAGCGGCGTTGGGGAAGATCTTCGACTGCGGAGTTTGCTCGAAGGCGAGGAAGGTGTCGCAGATGCGCTGGATGTCGTCGGCGGCCAGTTCGCAGTTCTTCTTGCCCATGTTCTTGCGCAGTGGCTTGAACCATTGCGTGGCGTCGATGAGCTGAACCTGGCCCTGGCGGTGGGCGGGCTTGCGGTTGCTCAGCACCCAGATGTAGGTGGCGATGCCGGTGTTGTAGAACAGGTTCAGCGGCAGCGCGACGATGGCTTCCAGCCAGTCGCTTTCGATGATCCAGCGGCGGATGTTGCTTTCACCCTGGCCGGCGTCACCGGTGAACAGCGACGAGCCGTTATGCACCTCGGCGATGCGGCTGCCGAGCGGCGTGTCGTGCTTCATCTTGCTCAGCATGTTGGCGAGAAAGAGCATTTGGCCATCGCTGGAGCGGGTAATCAGCGAGTATTCCGCATCGCCCGCGTGGTCGATGACGAAGCGCGGGTCTCTGAGGTCTTTTTTGCCGCCCATGCGCTCCAGATCGCTCTTCCAGCTTTTGCCGTAAGGCGGATTGGCGAGCATGAAGTCGAACTCGCGCGAGCGGAAGGCGTCGTTGGCCAGCGTGCTGTGTTCCGGGCCGCCGACGATGTTGTCGGCCGCGTCGCCATCGCCTTTTAGCAGCAGGTCGGCCTTGCAGATGGCGTAGGTTTCGCCGTTGATCTCCTGGCCGTACAGGTGGGTGGCGACTTGTTTGCCGTGGGCCCTGGCGATCTGCTGAAGGGTTTCCTCGGCCACGGTCAACATGCCACCGGTGCCGCAGGCGCAGTCGTAGAGCAGGTAGGTGCCGGACTCGATCTTGTCGGCCACCGGCAGGAACATCAGGTTCGCCATCAGGCGCACGGCATCACGCGGGGTCCAGTGCTCGCCGGCTTCTTCGTTGTTGTCTTCGTTGAAACGGCGCACGAGCTCCTCGAACATCGTGCCCATCGAGTGGTTGTCGAGCGCGGGCAGGTCACCCATCGGAAACGGGCTGATGTTGATGTCCTTGTCGAGGAATTTCTCGATCAGCATGCCGAGGGCGTCGGCCTTGGACAGGCGCGGGATCTGGTGGCGAAACTCGAAGTTGGTCAGGATGTCCTGCACATTGGGCGAGAAGCCATCGAGGTAGGCCTCGAAGTCGTCCTTGAGTTTTTGCTGGGTGGCGCGGGCTTTGAGGTCGCGCAGCAGAAAGGGCGAGGTGTTGTAGAAGGCCTGGCCGGACGCAGCCCGTAGCGCGTCGTCCTGATTGGTGATGCCGGCCTCGTCGAGTGCAGCCTTCATCTCGAGCACGGCCTGCTTGGTCGGCTCCAGCACGGCGTCGAGACGGCGCAGCACGGTCATGGGCAGGATGACGTCGCGGTATTTGCCGCGCACATACACATCGCGCAGCACATCGTCGGCGATGTTCCAGATGAAATTGGTCAGCCAGTTGAGTTGTGCTTGATCCACGGGTGATTGTCCTGGTTGCGCCCACTGGCGCTTGCGTTGCGTGGGATTGGGCGCGGCTTTACCGAGTTTGGGGCCGATATCTGATTCCCCGATTCCCGGCGCTGCAGGCCTGGTTGGGGGAACGGTCATGGTGGCGTTGCCGATGCGCGGTGGAACGCCACCATGACCGCTAGTGCGGCGCGTGCTGTCGCCGCCGACGGGTGGGAGCCGTCATGAAGTTCGGGTTGCCTACTGGGTCGCGCGCATGTGGCCGATCGAGGCGCCGACCGCACTGCCCACCACGGCACCACCCCAGGCGTTGCCGCCCGCGATCGCCACGATTCCGGCGCCCGCCAGGGCACCAACGCCGGCGCCGGTTGCGGTGCTCTTTTGGGTTTCAGTCATGTTGGCGCAGCCCGCCATGCCCAGCGTCGCCGCGACAGCCAAGGTGCAAAAAATTGTTCTCATGATCGTATCTCCGCTTACTGGGTTTTCTTGAGACCGGGCACTACCATTTCGAACCAGATCGTTTCGACGACTGGGCGCTGCAGTTTGTCCGGGTTTGCCGCATACCATTTATCCACGGCGTCCTGCACGCTGGCCAAGGTCCGACCCTGCATGCCTTTGGTGACCGTGGGCGAAAAACGCTTGCTGGTAGACACCGGCTGGTCGGCCTGATAAGCGGACTCGATCTGAACGATGTTGGCCATGCCGATCAGATAGGCCTTCTTCGCCTCCGGCGACGACGCAACCCAGTGGTTGCCGTCGACCAGCGGTACTTCCGAGGCTCCGGCAATGCCGCAGGTCATCGCCAGCGCAAGGCACGCTGACGACATCGAATGTCTCAACCAACTTGTAGCCGATTTCAGCTTCATGTTCTTGACTCCCGAAAAATGAGTATCAGGGCTGATGCGCAATGATCGCCAAGCCCCGCGTCAAGGCTTCGGCCGTTAACGTGTCCGACGTCGATGCGCTACAGTGATTGCAGGCCGAACCTGCGTTCTCATGGTAACGGAATGCGCGCCGGGGCGGATCGAATTGAGTGTTCGGCCGACATCCCGTTTCACTCATTTCGGGTGGCAGGTGAGAGGTCGGTTCGAACCCATTCGCTGGGCTCGCGCCAAAACCGGATCGGCTGCAATGAATTCATGCGACCATCGAGGCAGTGCCGCCTGCGGTACCGCGAATCGCAGCTTTGGGCTCGGGCCGCATCCTGTTAACTGACCGATTCGAATCATGACTTCAATCCAGACGACCCCGTTTGCCCAGCTCGACCCCGAGATGATCTTCGATGCGATCGAAAGCGCCGGCTTGCGCTGCGATGGGCGTTTGCAGGTGCTCAACAGTTTCGAGAATCGCGTCTATCAGGTGGGCATAGAGGATGCGCCGCCGCTGATTGCCAAGTTCTACCGGCCAGCGCGCTGGTCGGATGCGGAGATTCTCGAAGAGCATGCGTTCGTGGCCGAGCTGGCCGAGCGCGAAATTCCGGTGGTGGCCGCGATCGGCTTTGCCCAGGGGAGTCTGCTGCAGCACCAGGGCTTTCGATTTGCGCTGTTTCCACGGCGGGGCGGGCGCGCGCCGGAGCTCGATGACCCCGAAGTGCTGAAATGGCTCGGGCGTTTTCTTGGGCGCATTCATGCGGTCGGTGCGCTGCGGCCATTTGCCCAGCGACCGCGGCTCGACATTGCCAGTTTTGGCGAGGGGCCGCGTGATGCCCTCGTCGAGTCGGG
>JAEUNS010000329.1 GCA_016790005.1 Zoogloeaceae bacterium | reverse complement strand
CGCCTCGTAGTCTCTGCTGCAGGGGTATAGCTCAACTGGCAGAGCGTCGGTCTCCAAAACCGAAGGTTGGGGGTTCGATTCCCTCTGCCCCTGCCAATCCTTTCCGGAAATCAATCTTAGATGGCCGATAAGTTAAAGCTCGCGCTGGCGCTGCTCCTCCTTGGGGCGGGGATCGCTGGCTTTTATGCGTTTTCAGAGCAGGCGCTGGTTGTGCGTGTGCTGTCGGTGCTGGTCGGTTTCGGCGCTGCGGCAGGCGTGGCTGCGCAGGCCGAGCTCGGCCGTCGCTTCATCGCATTCGCGCGTGAGGCGATCAATGAGACCAAGAAGGTTGTCTGGCCGACCCGCAAGGAAACTGTCCAGTCGACCGGCATGGTGTTCGCATTCGTCGTCGTCATCGCGATTTTCCTTTGGGTGACCGACAAGAGCCTTGAGTGGGTTCTATACGATCTCGTTCTGGGGTGGAAGTAAACATGACGAAGCGCTGGTATGTAGTGCACGCCTATTCAGGCTTCGAGAAGTCCGTGCAGCGTGCCCTGGTCGAGCGCATCAATCGCGCTGGCATGGGTGACTTCTTCGGCCAGATCCTGGTTCCGGTCGAAGAAGTGATCGAGATGAAGGGTGGCCAGAAAAGCATCACCGAACGCAAGTTCTTTCCCGGCTATGTGCTGGTTGAAATGGAGCTGAACGATGAGAGCTGGCATTTGGTCAAGTCGACGCCCAAGGTGACCGGTTTCGTCGGCGGCACGGCCAACAAGCCTGCCCCCATTTCGGAGAAGGAAGTCGAGAAGATCCTGCATCAGATGCAGGAAGGCGTCGAGAAGCCGCGCCCAAAGGTTTTGTGGGAGATCGGCGAGGTCGTGCGGGTCAAGGAAGGTCCATTCACCGACTTCCATGGTGCGGTCGAAGACGTAAACTACGACAAGAGCAAGCTGCGAGTAGCAGTGACCATTTTTGGTCGTGCTACCCCGGTTGAGCTGGATTTCGGTCAGGTCGAAAAAACCTGATTGGAGGCCCGCAAGGGCTGGAATGCAACCGCCCGATGGGGGTTGCAGAGGAGCGTCGGCTCGACCGGCGCGTTCGTACTCATAGAGGAGAATGCCTGAATGGCAAAGAAAATCATCGGCTACATCAAGCTGCAAGTGCCAGCTGGTAAAGCCAACCCGAGTCCCCCGATTGGTCCGGCGCTGGGTCAGCGCGGCCTGAACATCATGGCGTTCTGCAAGGACTTCAACGCGCAGACGCAAGGGCTTGAGCCCGGCTTGCCCATCCCGGTGGTCATCACCGCGTTCGCCGACAAGAGTTTCACCTTCATCATGAAGACGCCGCCGGCGACTGTCCTGATAAAGAAGGCTGCAAAGATCACCAAGGGTTCGCCGAAGCCGCATACCGACAAGGTCGGTTCGGTTACGCGTGCCCAGGTCGAGGAAATCGCCAAGGCCAAGATGAAGGATCTCACCGCAGCAGATCTCGATGCGGCTGTTCGTACGATTGCGGGTTCGGCTCGCAGCATGGGCATCACCGTGGAGGGCCTCTGATCATGGCAAAGATTTCCAAGCGCGTTGCAGCGCTGCGCACCAAGGTTGATCGCACCAAGGTCTATGCACTGGCCGATGCGCTGGCGCTGATCAAGGATTGCGCGACCGCCAAGTTTGACGAGTCGATCGATATTTCGGTGAATCTCGGTATCGATGCGCGCAAATCGGATCAGCTGGTGCGTGGCTCGGTCGTACTGCCCGCCGGTACCGGCAAGTCGGTGCGTGTGGCGGTCTTTGCTCAGGGCGACAAGGCAGAGGCTGCGCGTGCGGCGGGTGCCGACGTCGTCGGTTTCGAAGACTTGGCAGAACAGGTGAAGGGCGGCACTATCGATTTCGATCTGTGTATCGCCACTCCGGATGCGATGCGTGTTGTTGGTCAGCTGGGCCAGATCCTCGGTCCGCGTGGCCTGATGCCGAACCCGAAGGTGGGTACCGTCACGATGGATGTGACGACCGCGGTCAAGAACGCGAAGGCCGGTCAGGTTCAATATCGTACCGACAAGGGCGGCATCGTGCACGGCACGATCGGACGCGCTTCCTTCCCGGTCGAAGCGCTGCAGCAAAACTTCAGCGCCTTTGTCGAGGCGTTGGTCAAGGCCAAGCCGGCAGCGTCGAAGGGTGTATTCCTTCGTCGTATCGCGGTTTCGAGCACCATGGGTGCCGGTGTGCGGGTCGAGCCGAACACGGGCGTAGCGGCACAACAGCAATAAATTTGGGGCGGGTGTTTTTTGCCTGCTGATGAACTTTGGGCTGCCGCACGGCAATGTGTGGCAGGTTGTCAAAGACCGTTGGGGAGTCACGCTGGCCGACCTCAAAGTCGGCCATCAAGATTCTTAATCGCTGTCCCGGTCCCGACCGGTGAGCCCAACGCAGATGGCGTCACCCGATGAAAGTGGTTGTTTTGGCAAGCAGTTTTGCATCAAAGCTACTTCTGAATGACGGTCGCCTTGGTTGTTCGCTAGCGGATTGCCGCAAGCGAATGTTTCAACAATAGGAGATGACCTTGGGTCTCAATCTTGATGACAAGAAGGCAGTAGTCGCCGAAGTTGCCGCCGAACTGGCGAACGCTCAGGTGATCATTGTCGCTGAGTACCGTGGTCTCGAAGTCGGGCATGTCACCGCATTGCGTGCGAAAGCGCGTGAGTCGGGTGTCTACCTGCGCGTTCTGAAAAACACGCTGGTTCGTCGCGCCGTCGAAGGCACGCCGTTCGAAGGTCTTGCAGCACAAATGGTTGGTCCGCTGATCTACGGTATTTCCGCAGATCCGGTGGCGCCTGCCAAGGTTGTTGCCGAGTTTTCAAAGACCAACGACAAGCTGGTGATCAAGGCCGGTGCAATGCACAACTACGTCATGGACGCCGAGGGCGTCAAGGCGTTGGCGAGCATGCCCAGCCGTGAACAGTTGCTTGCAACCTTGCTCGGGACCATGCAGGCGCCCGTCACCAAGTTCGTTCAAACGCTCAACGAAGTTCCGGGCAAGTTTGTACGTACCGTGGCCGCGCTGCGCGACTCCAAAGAGACTGCTTAACCACATGACCCTGCCTTCAAAGCGAAGGCATGTAACGATTCAGGAGTAGAAAATGGCTGTGTCCAAAGACGAAATTCTGGAAGCAATTGGCAATATGACCGTCCTCGAGCTGTCGCAGCTCATCAAGGACATGGAAGAGAAGTTCGGTGTGTCGGCTGCCGCCGCCGTTGCCGTCGCCGCTGCTCCGGCTGCTGCCGCTGCCGCTGTGGTGGAAGAGAAGACCGAATTCGACGTGATCCTGCTTGCCGCTGGCGAGAAGAAGGTCGAGGCGATCAAGGTTGTGCGCGCTGCAACCGGCCTGGGTCTTAAGGAAGCGAAGGATCTGGTTGATGGCGCACCGAAGCCCGTCAAGGAAGGAATCTCGAAGGCTGATGCTGAAGCCCTCAAGAAGCAACTCGAAGAAGTCGGCGCCAAGGTCGAAGTCAAGTAAGCCTGGGTTGTCTTGCAGGGCTGGCGCCTTATGGGCGCCGGCCCTTTCGTGCTTTCAAGATCAAAAGCCAGAACAAAGCGGCGCGCGCGCTTCCAGATTGACGAGCGCTGAAGCGGCGCAAGACCGAGCCATTTTGTTCTGTCTCTTTGACGTCTGACCTCTAGCCGGAGTATCCATGGCGTATTCTTACACCGAAAAGAAACGTATCCGTAAAAGTTTTGCCAAGCGCAGTGCGGTTCGCGAGATCCCGTTCCTGCTGGCAACACAGATCGATTCGTTCGTGTCATTCCTGCAGGCCGAGGTTCCCGCGGCCGACCGGATCAACGATGGTCTCCAGGCCGCGTTCACCTCGATCTTTCCGATCGTCAGCCACAGCGGCAATGCCCGCCTCGAGTTCGTGCAGTACATGCTCGGCGAGCCGGCCTTCGACGTCAAGGAGTGTCAGCAGCGTGGTCTGACCTTCGCAGCGCCGCTGCGCGCGCGCGTCCGCCTGGTGATTCTCGACCGTGATGCGCCCAAGGAAACGATCAAGGAGGTCAAGGAACAGGAAGTCTACATGGGTGAGATTCCACTCATGACCGTGACCGGCTCCTTCGTCATCAACGGCACCGAGCGCGTGATCGTTTCGCAGCTGCACCGCTCACCGGGTGTGTTCTTCGATCACGACCGGGGCAAGACCCACTCGTCCGGCAAGTTGCTGTTCTCGGCACGCGTGATCCCCTACCGTGGTTCATGGCTCGATTTCGAGTTCGATCCGAAGGACTGCCTGTTCTTCCGGGTCGATAGACGTCGCAAGATGCCTGCGTCCATCCTGATGCGCGCCATCGGTATGGGCACCGAGGAGATTCTCGAGGCCTTCCACGATTTCGACAACTTCAAGCTGCTTGGCGAAGCCGTGCATTTCGAGGTTGTTCCCGATCGCCTGCGTGGCGAAGTGGCACGCTTCGATATCACCGATGGCGCTGGCAAGATCATCGTCGCGCGCGACAAGCGGATCACTGCCAAGCACATCCGCGAACTGGATCAGGCGGGCGTCAAGACCATCGAGGTGCCGGATGACTTTCTTGTCGGTCGAATCCTGGCGAAGAACCTGGCGGACAGCGAGACCGGCGAGTTGGTGG
Source organism: Zoogloeaceae bacterium (assembly GCA_016790005.1). Classification (GTDB taxonomy): domain Bacteria; phylum Pseudomonadota; class Gammaproteobacteria; order Burkholderiales; family Rhodocyclaceae; genus UBA2357. Next base: position 700 of record JAEUNS010000329.1, on the reverse strand, counting down.
CGCGTGCAAACGACGAGATCACCGAAGACCTCCTCGCGACCCTTCGCGAAGCCGGCATCGTCGATCTCCAGACTCTGTTTGTGAATGACCTTGATCGCGGCGCCTACATTTCGCAGACGCTGCGTATCGACGAGACGACCGACCAGTGGGCCGCACGTGTGGCCATCTATCGGATGATGCGTCCGGGCGAGCCGCCCACCGAAGACGCCGTCGAGGCCTTGTTCCAGGGATTGTTCTATTCCGAAGAGCGCTACGACCTGTCCGGCGTTGGCCGGATGAAGTTCAACCGCCGCGCCTACCCGGAGACCATCGACGAGCGTGCGCCCGGTTGGTGGAAGCGCTTCTACCAACGTGTCGCGGAGGGTGGCGAGGTTACCGCCGGCACATTGTGCGACCAGGACATCCTGGCCGTGATCGGCGTGCTGGTCGAGTTGCGCAACGGTCGCGGCGAGATCGACGACATCGATCACCTCGGCAACCGCCGGGTGCGTTCGGTCGGTGAGCTTGCGGAGAACCAGTTTCGTGCCGGTTTGGTGCGAGTTGAGCGCGCGGTCAAGGAGCGCCTGAGTCAGGCCGAGTCAGACAACCTGATGCCGCATGACCTTATCAATGCCAAGCCGATTTCGGCTGCGATCAAGGAGTTCTTCGGCTCGAGCCAGTTGTCGCAGTTCATGGACCAAACGAATCCGCTTTCAGAGAT
>JAEUNS010000315.1 GCA_016790005.1 Zoogloeaceae bacterium | reverse complement strand
TATCGGCCGCGCGCAGGATGCACACTCTGGCCAGCAACGCAGGGTTTCTGTGCGCCCTTGAGCTCATGGCTGCTGCCAGGGCGCTGGAAGTGGCCATTGATGACGGGCAAACTGATCTGGAAGCACCCATTGCCACGCTCGAGCGCCAGATCACAGATCTGGTGACCGCCAGTGCGCCCTGGCGTTAAGTCGGCGATTTGATTTTTTGTGCCTTGGCCTTAGATTGCTTGAGTGTATTTTGACTACGGTATACGATCTTCCGTGCGCAATACTGTCATTCACCTCATCTTTCGCGTAGGGCAAGCCCATGACGACACGACAAACCAAAGCCAAGTTGCCGACCCTTCGTTTCAAGTCGGGTGAGGATGTCAAAGCATTCCGCAAGAAGCTCGGCCTCAACCAGTCGCAGTTCTGGAGTCATGTCAAGGTCACCCAATCGGGAGGGTCGCGATTCGAGTCCGGGCGCAACATTCCGATGCCGGTTCAGATTCTTCTGCATCTCGCCTATGCCACCGACAAGCAGGCAGACTCTGTATTGAGGGCCCTTCGCAACACGCCGGAGGCCGAGTGATATTCCGGCTCCCTGTGTTGTCTGCTGTGGATGAGCGCCGCTCGCCAGGCGCCTAACCCACCCGCCCGTCGCTCTTCAGGCGGCCGATACGCAATACTTCAGGTACGCGCCGCACCGCCCGCATCACCAGTGCCAGATGCATCCGGTCGCGCACCTGCACCGTTAGGTTGAGCGCGGTGTAAATGCCCTGCTCCTGGTCCATGGTCACGTTCTGGATGTTGCAGTCGGCATCCGAAATCGCACTCGCAACCCGCGCCAGCACGCCCCGCGCCTCTTTGGTCAGTACCCGCATCGTCACGTCGAACATGCGACCGTGGCTGTGCTCCCATTCGACATCGACCCAGCGACCGCGGTCGCCGCGCAGCTTGGCGATCGCGGTGCAGTCGTGGCGATGCACCTCCAGCCCCTTGCCCTTGCGGATAAGCCCGATGATCGGGTCGCCCGGAATCGGCTGACAACAGGGCGCGAGCTGCACCGCAATGCCCTCGCTGCCTGAAATCAGTATCGCCGATGCCGGCTTGGGCTTGATGACATCCGGCCGGCCGGACTCCTGGTCCTGCGCATGCGACAAACGCCGCGCGACGATCGCCGGCAGCCGGCTACCCAAGCCGATATCCGACAGGATCTCTTTCTTGCTCTTGACCCCGCGATCACGCAGGAAGCGATCCCAGGCAAAGGTGCTGATCTGGCCGAGGGTAAGCCCATATACCCGTAGTGCCTGGTTGAGCAGTCGCTCGCCCAGTGTCACCGATTCTTCGTGCTGGGCCCCCTTCAGGAAGTGCCGAATCTGCGCGCGCGCCTTGCCGGTGCGCACATACGAAAGCCACGCCGGGTTGGGGTTGGCATGTGCGGCCGTGATGATCTCGACCTGATCGCCGTTGCGCAGCTCGGTACGCAGGGGCATCAGGTCGTTGTTCACCCGACAGGCCACGCAGCGATTGCCGATGTCGGTGTGCACCGCATAAGCGAAATCGACCGGGGTCGAGCCCTTGGGCAAGGACAGGATCCGCCCCTGCGGGGTGAACACATAGACCTCACTGGGGAACAGGTCGACCTTCACATGCTCGAGAAACTCGGTGGCTTCACCCGAGGTCGATTGCAACTCGAGCAGCGACTGCAGCCAAGAGTGGGTTTTTTGCTGCAGTTCGGTGAGGGTTTTCTCGTCGTCTTTGTACAACCAGTGCGAGGCCACGCCGCTTTCGGCGATATGGTGCATCTCGGCGGTGCGCACCTGGATCTCAACCGGGGTGCCGAACGGGCCGATCAGCGTGGTATGCAGTGACTGGTAGCCGTTGGCCTTGGGCAGTGCGATGTAGTCCTTGAACTTGCCTGGCACCGGCTTGTACATCGAATGCAACGCGCCGATGGCGAGGTAGCAGCTCGGTACATCCTGCACGATCACGCGCAGGCCATAGATGTCGAGCACCTGCGAGAAGCTCAGGCGTTTCTCGACCATCTTGCGATAAATCGAGAACAGGTGCTTCTCGCGCCCCTGAACGTCGGCGGTGATGTTCCACTGGGGCAGGCGTTCGTCCACACTCTTGAGCACCTTGCCGATGACTTCGCGGCGGTTGCCGCGCGCCGCCTTGATCGCCTTCGACAGGGCGCGATAGCGCATCGGGAACTTGTGCTCGAACGAGAGCTCCTGAAGCTCGCGAAACAGCGTGTTCAGCCCCAGCCGGTTGGCGATCGGTGCGTAGATCTCGAGCGTTTCGTTGGCGATGCGGCGGCGCTTGGCCGGGCGCACGCACTCGAGGGTGCGCATGTTGTGCAGGCGGTCGGCCAGCTTGATCAGGATCACCCGCAGGTCGCTCGCCATCGCGAGCAGCATCTTGCGGAAGTTTTCGGCCTGGGCCTCTTCCTGCGAGCGAAACTCCATCTTGTCGAGCTTGGAGAGCCCATCAACCAGCTCGGCCGCGGTCTTGCCGAAGCGCTCGGCGATCTCCTGCTTCGAGATGTGGGTGTCCTCCATGACGTCATGGAGGAGGGCTGCGATCAGCGCCTGCGGGTCGAGATGCCAGTCGGCGACGATGCCGGTTACCGCAACCGGGTGCGACACATAGGGCTCGCCGCTTATCCTGAACTGCCCCTCATGGGCGCTTGCCGAAAATTCATAGGCCGCCTCGACGCGGGCGACGTCTTCGGGTTTGAGGTAGCTTTGAAGCTTGGTCTTGAGACCGGCGAAATCGACAGCCGGTTCACCGCTGACCGGACAATCGACGCCGTCAGCCGGCACGGCGACCGGGTTGGGCGTGGGGAGGGGTACGGGGATGGCGCTGGCGGTTTCCATGACGAGAGCCCTCCATCCCCTGCAGCGTCAGGCCTGACCGCGATTGAGCATCTCGAGCCCAACCTTGCCAGCGGCGATTTCGCGCAGTGCGATAACCGTGGGCTTTTCGCGGTTTGTGCGGTCGAGCTCGATCTGCGGGGCCGAGCCGATCGTGATCTGGCGGGCGCGATAAGTCGCCACCAGCGTCAGCTGAAAACGGTTCGGAATGCGGTGCAGACAATCTTCAATCGTGATGCGGGCCATGTTCAATCCTGTTCTATGAAATCGAAAAATTGCAGGTTGCGGATGCGCTGATTCGCGTAACGCAGGCGCGAAGCCCGCACCACAGCGACGAGGTCGTCGATCGCTTGCTGCAACTCATTGTTAAGTATAACGTGTTCGAACTCGCTCACATGGCGCATTTCGCCCCTTGCACCCAGTAGACGACGTGAAATTACGTCATCGCTGTCGGTTCCACGTCCGCGCAGGCGCGATTCGAGCGCTTCCATCGACGGCGGCAGCACGAAAACCCCCACTGCTTCGGGGAAGGCCTTGCGCACCTGTTGGGCGCCCTGCCAGTCGATTTCGAGCAGAATGTCGCGCCCGGCTTCCATCTGCTGCTTTAACCAGACCTTTGAAGAGGCATAGTAGTTTCCATGCACTTCAGCCCATTCCAGAAATTCGCCGCGATCGCGCAAGGCCCTGAAGCCTGCGACATCCACAAAGTGATAGTCGACGCTTTCTTGTTCGCCCGGGCGCGGGTCACGGGTCGTGTAAGACACCGACAATTGCACGTTGGCATCGCGTGCCAGCAGGCCGCGCACCATGGTTGTCTTGCCTGCGCCCGACGGCGCAGTGATGATGATCAGGGTTCCGGGCATTCGCCTTGCGGAATGGCCATCGGCCACACCGCCCTCCATGTGCGCAAAGGCCCCGCCGGGGCCGTGAAGAAAGCTCGCCGCCACGATCGCCCATGCGAGCGCAGGCAATGAATTACCCCGATTGTGCCAGCCGCGTTGCGCTTTCGCCAATGCATGGGCAATGAGTGGCTTGCCGGGTGGCGCGCGCACTCAGATCGGGGTCAGCAGATTCGGGTCGTCGTTGGCGGGTGAGGGGGGCGACGCTGTGGCAGAATCGGTAACCCGGGCGGGGGGGAATGGGAGAGATCAAATGAGGCGATGGTTCGGTCTGGTCATCCTTTCGCTGTTGCTCGGTGGTTGCCTTTTCGAGGGCTTCAGCCTGCCGCGCGACTTCGTCGCCACCCATGTCGCTGCCGTCGAGCCGTTTACCAAACAGGCGGTGTTCGTGCTGACCGCCAATCAGGATCGCCCCGAGGCGACACCGATGCGTTTCGTCCGAATAGCGCCCAACGTCTATGCCTGGGAACAGTTCAGAACCTCCAACGGCAAGCCGCGATTCGAAGCCTACCTGGCCCGTTTTACGCCGCTGGGCCACAACTGGTATCTGCTTCACTGGACTGATCTTATCGGCGCGCAAGGTGCTGATCTGGTCAATATCTCGGCAGGCAAGATGCGCGTTGCGAGCGTGCTCGACCAGCAGGTGAGCATCGAACGCCATGCGCAGGCAAATGGCTTCGTCGCCGAGCGTGGCGGTGGCGGCACGATTGCGTTGAGCGCACTGGATGACGTCGAACTGTTCGAGCTTGCGCGCGCGCTCACACGACAGGCCTCCGGCTTTGCCAGGCTGTCGACTACCGAACTGGTGTCATTGCTGGTCGTGCCCGAAGACCGGGCCCGCGCGGCCTATCGTGATCTGGGCATGACTTTCGCCGGCCTCGACAAGAAGCTGTTCGACCAGTTTCAGTCGCCCGAGCTTTTGATTGCCTACCTCGAAGTGCTCGCCGCCGAAAACAATGGCTGGGCCGAATACGCCCTCGGGCGGCTATTTGGCAATGGCTGGGGGGTGACGCGCGATACCGTCGCGGCGCGTGCCCATGCCGAGCGGGCTGTGGCGCTCGGGGTCGACATGGGCCATCACTTGCTCGGGCTGTATGCCTATTACGGCATCGACCAGGCCGCTGATCCGGTCAAGGCGGTCGGGCACTTCAACAAGGCGGAAGCCGCTGGAGAAGCCCGTGCCGCATACATGCTGGGTCTTGCGCATGCCAGCGGCAACGGGGTCACGAAAGACAGGCAACTGGCCGAGAAATGGTACGAGCGCGCGATTGCGGGCGGCCGGCCCGAGGCCTATGCCGCGTTGGCAGAACTGTTGCTCGAAGATCCCAAGCAACTTGCCGATGCGCGCGCCATCGAGTTGCTCGACAAGGGCGTCGAGGCCGAGCAGCCCGCGGCCATGAACCTGCGCGCATGGCTCTACAGCGAAGGCCGGGGCGGCCCGCAAAATCAGGCGCTGGCGGCCGATCTTGCCCAGCAATCGGCCTTGCTTGGCGACGCCTGGGGTAAATACATGGCTGGCGACCGGCTGATGCGTGGCGAGGGTGTCGACGCAGATCGGGCGCTTGGCGAGCGCTATCTGCGCGAAGCCGCCGATGCCGGCATCGCTCAGGCTGCCGAGGCACTGGCTCGCGCCCAGCAGGTGCCGTCAGATTCGACGGCAAGTAGTGGGGCTTGCGAAGAAGA
>JAEUNS010000262.1 GCA_016790005.1 Zoogloeaceae bacterium | reverse complement strand
TCCGAGAAGGCCGAAAGCCCCTCTGTGTAGTCATCGGTGGCCAGAAACGCGAAGGCGTTTCGCTTGTCATCATCGCTGAGTGGGCGGCCATCCATGAGTCGTTTTACCCAGTGTTTGTGCCATTTCGCGACCAGTGGTGCGCCCAGCTTGATGCGCTGGGCGCTGGCGAGTGCCTCGTGATGCACGGCATGGTCATTGACGACCCGGGTGAGCAGGCCTTTCTGAAGGGCCTCGGAGGCCGAAAGTATCCTGCCTTCGAGCAGGATCTCGAGTAGTACCGCCGGGCCGACCAGGGCCAGCAGGCCGGCCATTTCGCCCGGATACATCGAGAAGCCGAGTCGATTGATCGGAGCCCCGAAGCGGGCCGAGCTACCGGCAATGCGCAGGTCGCAGCATCCGGCGATCTCCAGCCCGCCGCCGATACAGGCGCCCTGGATGGCGGCGATGGTTGGAATCGGGCAATTGCGGATTGCCTCGAGGGCAGATGCGACCAGGTTTTCGTGGTAATGCAGGGCGTCATCTACAGTTGCACGCACGCTGCGGAACTCTTCGATATCGCCGCCGGCGGCAAACGCCTTGTCTCCGGCCCCCCGGATGATTACGCAGCGCAGTTGCGGGTCGCTTGCGATCGTTGTGAGTGCGGCCTGCAATTCGGACCACATCCTGGCATTGATTGCGTTGAGCCGGTCGGGATTCGACAGGGTCAGGGTGGCGATGCCGTCGTCGGTCGAGCAGGTAATTGCACCGTCGCTCATGGACAATGTCGGCGGCTCAGGCAACTTCACGGGGCTGAGCCTGCTGGCCAATTCGTTTCAGGGCTGCTCGCCCGCCAAGAATATGTTCGCGCATGCGTTTCTCGGCAAGCTCGGATTGGCGCGCCAAAATTGCCGCAAGTATGGACCGATGCTCGATCAGCGACTGCTCGAGTCGCCCCTCGCTGAACAGCGAATGATGGCGCGACAGCTTGATGACCTTGCGCAGGTCGGCGATGACGTTGGTGAGCCAGCGGTTGTCACCGATACCCTGGACCGTCTGGTGAAACGCCTGGTTCGCCTCGAAGAAGCCGTCGATGTCGTGCGTTACTGCCGCCTCTTCGAGCTGAGCATGGATTTCTTCGAGCCTGGCCAATTCGGCCTTGCTCGCTCTTCGCGCTGTTTCACTGGCGCAACGCCCTTCGAGCATTTCGAGGACGGTGAAGATCTCGTCGAGGTCGCGCTCGGATATCTCGGTCACGTAGCAACCGCGGCGCGGCTTGAGTGTAACCAGGCCCTCCGAGGCCAGAACCTTCAAGGCCTCGCGCAACGGGGTACGCGAGATGCCGTACTGTTCGGCGAGGGCTTGTTCGTCGATCCATGTCCCCGGAGCAAGGTCGTGCGCGTAGATGCGTTGTCGCAAGCGCTCGGCAACTTCCTGGTACAAGGCGACGGGTGCAATTCTGGATGAACTCATGAGCGCATTCTAGTGGCTTTGGTGGTGGTACGGCCTCTGCAAGTCCGCTCACTGACGGCTTGCATTCATAATTATGGATAAAGTATTATTGCGTTTCGAGGGTAAGTCAACTTCCGGCTCACGACATGGCTTGGGAGACTTCGGCATCAGTCCGAAGCACGGGAGAGGGACCATGTCGTGTAGTGGAGCGCCGACGGCCACCCATGACGCTGTTCATGGGTGGCCTTGTCGTCGCGAGATCGTGTCTGCACGCGCCGGGTTGGCTTTATTGCCCAGCACAAACATCCAAAATCCTGCCGCATGCAGCGGCGCATGAAAGCGAGAGGTAAAGAATGTCGAAGCCCGATCATCCAGAGTATCCGCAGCCGAACCTGGACGCCTGGACCAAGGCCGCAGCCAAGCATGCGCCGAATGGCGATGTGGATAAGCTCAATTGGGTGACACCGGAAGGCCTCGAGGTCAAACCCTTGTACACCGCCGCCGATACGCGTGATCTGCCGCATGCCGACACCTTGCCTGGTTTCGAGCCCTTCTTGCGCGGCCCGCAGCCGACGATGTATGCGGTAAAACCCTGGACGATTCGCCAGTATGCGGGCTTCTCCACCGCTGAGGCTTCCAATGCGTTCTATCGCAAGGCGCTCGCCGCCGGCGGCCAAGGCGTGTCGGTGGCCTTCGATCTGGCCACCCACCGTGGCTACGACTCGGATCATCCGCGCGTGACCGGTGATGTCGGCAAGGCCGGGGTGGCGATCGACTCGGTCGAAGACATGAAGATCCTGTTCGACAGCATTCCGCTCGACAAGGTATCGGTGTCGATGACCATGAACGGCGCGGTGCTGCCGATTCTCGCGGGCTACATCGTTGCGGCCGAGGAGCAGGGGGTGAGCCAGGACAAGCTCACCGGCACGATCCAGAACGACATTCTCAAAGAATTCATGGTGCGGAACACCTACATCTATCCGCCCACGCCGTCGATGAAGATCATCGCCGACATCTTTGCGTACACTGCGCAAAACATGCCCAAGTTCAACTCGATCTCGATCTCCGGGTATCACATCCAGGAGGCGGGTGCCAACCAGGCGATCGAGCTTGCCTTCACCCTGGCCGATGGTCTCGAGGATGTGCGCACCGGCATCAACAGCGGCATGGATGTCGACACCTTTGCCGGTCGGCTGTCGTTCTTCTGGGCGGTCGGGATGAACTCCTACCTCGAGATCGCCAAGATGCGCGCCGCGCGCCTGCTGTGGTGGCGGATCATGAAGGGCTTCAAGCCCAAGAGCACCAAGTCGATGATGCTGCGTACCCATTCGCAGACCTCCGGCTGGTCGCTCACCGAGCAGGATCCT
>JAEUNS010000245.1 GCA_016790005.1 Zoogloeaceae bacterium | reverse complement strand
GGGTCGTTTTCCAGAATCGCCATGCGCTTGACCCCAACCGCCCGGCCCGCAACCGTAGCCTCACCCCGATACACATAGATGAACGCATTCACGCCGGCCTCGAGCGGCTGGCTGAAACGGGCTCCGGCCGGCAGGTCGATGTCGAGGTATAGCGGCGCGGTTGCCGGGCGGTCGACCAGACCACGCAGACCATGGCTCTCGCCCGCGATCACCCGCAGCGAAACGCCCTGATCGAGCGTCGCCGACGGAATTTCGGCCGCCTTGATGTCGCGATACCAGGCCGGAATCATCTTGTCGCGCGCGGGCAGGTTCAGCCACAACTGGAAGCCCTCCATGACCCCATCCTGCTGCTCCGGAATCTCGGAGTGAATCACGCCGCGCCCGGCCGTCATCCACTGGACTCCGCCATTCTCGAGCAGGCCCTCGTTGCCGGCGCTGTCGCGGTGACGCATCCGGCCCGCGAGCATGTAGGTGATCGTCTCGAAGCCGCGATGAGGATGATCGGGGAACCCGGCGATGTAGTCGTCGGGATTGTCGCTGCCGAACGCATCCAGCATCAGAAACGGGTCGAGCCGGCGCTGCAGGGCCTGGGTCAGCACCCGGGTCAGCCGCACGCCGGCGCCATCGGAGGTGGCGACCCCGGCAACGATTTGCTCGACCTTGCGTGGATGCGCTACCTGAACCTGACTGGATTGAGCTGCGATCTGATTCATCTGATGTCCCTCCGACATTGTTATGGCGGGTGCTCCGATGCCGGCCGACACCCGCGAAACTCCGGCTTGCCCGCTCAGGCGAGCGCCGCCTCAATCTGCGACTCGGCATCCGCGAAGGCCTTCGCCACCCCCTCTTCCCCCATCGCCAGACCTTCCGCGTACACAAAGCGCACATCGCTCATCCCGAGAAAGCCCAGAACGGTCTTGAGGTACGGCACCTGCGAATCCAGCTCGGTGCCGCGATAGACGCCACCCCGTGTCAGCGCAACATACACCGTCTTGCCCTTGAGCAGGCCTTCGGGGCCGTTCGCGGTGTATTGGAACGTCACCTTGGCGCGGGCGATCGCGTCGATCCAGTTCTTGAGCTGCACGGGCACGCCGAAGTTGTACATCGGCACCCCCAGAACCAGCACGTCGGCGGCCTGGATCTCTGCGATCAAGGCATCGTCGAGCGCAACCCGGGCCGATTGCTCGGCGGTGCGCGCCTCGGCCGGGGTAAACAAGGCTTGCAGCGCCGCTTCGTCCAGCACCGGATGGGGCTGGAGCGCCAGATCGCGCAACACCAGTGAAGCGCCCGGCGCCTGAGTGCTCAGTCGAGCGACGATCGAGTTTGCGAGCCGGGTTGATTGGGCACCGTTCGAGCGAGCGCTGGCATTGATCTGAAGAATGTTCATGTTGGCCTCTGTGGTTTGATTTACGATGGATTCATGGTAAGTGTTGAATCCAAACCACAGAAGCCCATGAAACGGATATCATTGTTCCATTCATGGAACAAAAATCACCCATCGAAGCCAACGACCTGGTGCTGTTTGCCCACATCGTCGAGCAGGGCAGTTTCAGCCGCGCCGCGACCCGCCTCGGCATGCCCAAATCGACCCTGTCGCGTCGTGTTTCGGGACTCGAGCAGGCGCTTGGTGAGCGGCTGCTGTTGCGCACGACCCGCAAGCTCACGCTGACCGAGTTCGGCCATGCGGTGCTTGCCCATGCACGCCAGATCGACGACGAACTCGACGCGGCCGCCGCGCTGGCGGAATACCGCCAGAGTCGCCCGAGCGGGCGGCTACGCATTTCGATGCCTGGAGACTTCGCCAACGTGGTTCTGGTTGATCTGCTGGCCGCCTTCTCGGCACTCCACCCCGAGGTCACGCTCGACATCGACCTGTCACCGCGGCGGGTCGATCTGATTGGCGAGAACTTCGACCTTGCCCTGCGCATGGGCGATCTGCCTGACGACAGCAATCTGGTGGCGCGACCGATCGGGGTCTTCCCGGCCGGACTTTATGCGGCCACGGACTACATTCGCGAACATGGCAATCCACAGCACCCAGCCGATCTGGCGTCTCATTCGATGCTGTGTCTCGCGAGCCGCAGCGGCGAAGCGACAGGATGGCAACTCAGGCGCGCCGACGAGGCGCATTTCGTCGAGCCACGCGCCCGCTTCATGGCCAACTCGCCGGAACTGCTGATTCGCCTCGCACGCGCCGGCAGCGGCATTGCCGCCGCACCCTACCAGTACGCGAATACGTTCTGCGCAAAGGGCGAACTCATGCGCGTACTGCCGGAGTGGAGCCTGCCTTCGGTAAATGGCTGGGTCGTGTTTCCGGGGCGCCGTCTCATGCCAGCCAAGACCCGCGCATTCATCGAGATGCTTGACTGCGCATTGAACAGGCGAAGCGCCCCAACACCTGCCGAATAAGGGATTGTTCAGCCAGGCAATCCGCCGCAGCCGCTCAGCCGACCACCCTGAGGGTCGACACCCCGATCTCGTAGAGACCCTCTTCAAGGGCATTGCAACGGCGCACAAGCACTCTCACGATCAGCGGGGGGCGGGCGAGCCGTCCCTCGGGCGAGTCCACCGCAACCTCGAACTCTTCACCCTCGCCCGGAACATAGGCCGCATGGAGCGTCATGCCACCCACGCCCAACTCCACACAGCTTGCTTCGATCTCCGACCCGCCGTCGAGCCGGATCAACGCATTGGACCCGAGCGGAATGCGCCGGTCGAGGCGACGATTCTGGTAGTAGTTGTTCATTTGGCAGCCGCGCATGCTGGGAGTTGGCGCATTTTATGCCCATGATCAAAAAAATGCTGCGGCAAAGTCCCTTTGAGTCCGGCGGTCAGCCGGCTTGCCGCCAGGCGTGGCGCACTCAGCTGCAGCTCGGGCCATCCTTGACCCCGAACTTGCGCAGAATGTTCTCGAGCGGGCAGAAGCGGGTGAAGCCGCTCTGGAACAGGTTCACCCCCACAAAGGCGGTGAACCACAGAAAGTTGCTGCTCACGAACAGGGGCGAAGACTCTACCCCCAGAGCGAGCGAGATCAGGACGAAGGCGCCAGCGAATATCCGCACGAACTGGTTGACGGTGAGGGTCATGGGTTTTCTCCAGGAACAGGCCCGACACGCTTATGCATCGCGGCGAAGTAAAGAATCGGAATGACGATCAGGGTGAGCAGAGTCGACACCAGCACACCGAAAATCAGGCTGATTGCGAGCCCGTTGAAGATCGGGTCGTCGAGGATGAAGATCGCGCCGATCATCGCCGCCAGCCCGGTGAGCCCGATCGGTTTGGCACGCACCGCTGCAGCGCGAATGACCGCCTCGCCCAGCTCGACGCCTTCGCGAACCTGCTGATTGACGAAATCGACCAGCAGGATCGAATTGCGCACGATGATGCCGGCCAGCGCGATCATGCCAATCATCGACGTGGCCGTGAACTGCGCCCCGAAGATCGCATGCCCCGGCATCACGCCAACAATCGTGAGCGGAATCGGCGCCATGATGATGAGCGGAACGAGATAACTCTTGAACTGCGCAACCACCAGCAGGTAGATCAGGATCAGGCCAACCGCATAGGCCGCCCCCATGTCGCGGAAGGTCTCGTAGGTCACCTGCCATTCGCCGTCCCATTTGATGCTGTAGCCCGCGTATTGATCGGACGGCTGGCGAATGAAGTATTCGCCGAGCTCACCCGCCAGCGCGGGCCCGCTCAGGCTCAGCTCAGCCAGCCGCGAACGGATGTCGAACATGCCGTAGAGCGGCGAGTCGAGCTTGCCGCCCATGTCGGCGGTCACGTAGACGACCGGGAGCAGATCCTTGCGATAGATCACCTGTTCGCGCACCGTCTCCTGCACCTGCACGAGCTCCGACACCGACACCAGAGTGCCGTCGCGTGCCCGCACCTTCATCGCGAGCAGGGTGTCGATATTCGACTGGCGCTCGGGCGGCAGTTGGATCCGCACCGGCAACTCAAGCTTGTTGTCGCTGCCGTGCACCGGGGTGACGTTTTCACCCGAAAGCCCCATGCGCACGACCTCGACGATGTCTGACTGGGCCACCTCAAGGCGCGCAGCCTTGGACTGATCGACCCGCAGCACGACCTTGGGGGCCACCTCGTCCACGGTGTCATCCACACCGATGATGTCGGGCGTGGCCTCGAAGACCGCCCGCACCCGCCTTGCGACCTCGAGCTGCCCGCCGTAATCCGGGCCGTAGATCTCCGCCACGATCGGCGACAACACCGGCGGCCCGGGCGGCACCTCGACGACCTTCACATTGCCGCCATTGGCCAGCGCGATCGCGGTCACCGCATCGCGAACCGACGCCGCGATATCATGGCTCTTGCGTTTGCGCTCGGTCTTGTCGACCAGATTGACCTGGATATCACCCTGTTCAGGTGCGCTTCTGAGGTAATACTGGCGCACCAGCCCATTGAAGTTGATCGGGCTTGCGGTGCCGGCATAGGCCTGCCAGTCGGAGACCTCCGCGACATTGCCGAGCTCGTCGCCGATCAGGCGCAGCACTCGCGCGGTTTCTTCGAGCGGCGTACCGACCGGCATGTCGAGCACCACCTGGAACTCGCTCTTGTTGTCGAACGGCAGCATCTTGAGCACCACCCATTGCACCGCTGGCAGCGCCACCGATGCCGCGATCAGCGCTAAAACCAGCAGCCACAGTTTCAGGCGCGCCCGCCCGCCCCGCAGCGGATCGAGCATCGGCGTCATCAGGCGACGGAAGAAGCCGTCGAGATGGCGCGTGAGCCTGTCGTCGCCGCTATGCGCATGCACGGCGGGCCGATCCAGCAGCTTGACGGCGAGCCAAGGCGTGACCACGAATGCCACGGCGAGCGAGATGAACAT
>JAEUNS010000230.1 GCA_016790005.1 Zoogloeaceae bacterium | reverse complement strand
TGACGGTGAAGGTCGACGTTCGCCGGATCGACGCCGAGACCGCCTACGCGAATGAACTCGACACCATCGCTGAGCTGTGACGAGGAACGGCGAGTTTCGAGAAGATCAGGCGGTCTTGATCTCGTCGAGCAGGTCGGGGGGCGATCCAGCAGCTTGAGCAGCTTGACCAAAGCCAGTGGCGGCTTGGTCTTGCCGTTCTCGCAGTGCGAGAAGGCATTGACACCGCCCCCAAACAATTCGGCCGCTTGCCGGTGGTCAAGGTCGAGCTTTCTTCGCACCTTTGCGATGTAGTCGGGATCGACGTAGGCGGAATTCACCTGACAACCTGGAGGCTGCCATGCGAACCCAACCATTTTCTAGATCTGAATCCTCCCTTCACACGCACGGCTGACACGGGTCATGGTCCCGACCCTGAACCCGCATCTGGCCTATTGCGACGAACGTCTCTCGCCAATTCAAGTATCCCGGTGGCCGTCATCGATGTTTGTCATCCGACTGACCTCCATCAGCACCAATGCTGAAAGGGCGCACAACGCTGTCGTCAGCCACAGGGCGCTTACACCATAGTGCTCGAGCGCGATACCGAACAATAGCGGGGCCAGAGCCTGCGAAAGCTTGGCCGGCAACATGATCAGGCCGACGCGCCGGCCATAGCCAGCCGCACCAAAAAGGGTGAGCGGCAGCGTGCCCTTGACGATGGTCAGCAAGCCGTTACCGAGACCATGCAGTGCGGCGAAAATGTAAGCTAACGCCTCACCCTGAAGCAGTAAGGCGACCGCGCCAACCGGATGCGCCAGAACCGCGAGCGCGGCGAGCAGGAACACACTGGCGCGACGCAGCAGGGTGAACTCGATCAGTCGCCCGAGCACCTGAGCCGGCCCGACGAGGGCTGCGCCGGCGATCGCGAGCGGCAGCGACAAACCGGCGGACACGAGCAGACCGGGCAGATGCGCGGCCATTGCGGTGGTCACGAAGAGGCTCAGCGCGAACATCGTCGCCAGCAACGCCATCATCAACGACGCGCGTCCCGATGCCTGCGCACGCGGACCCGATTTACCCGTCTCCTCAAGCCCGCTTGCGCGCATCCGGCCCTGAGCCTCTGCGGTTTCTGAAGAGACTGTGGGCAGACTGGCGTGCAAGGGCATGGCCACGATGAGATGCAGCAAGGCCCAGCCAAGGCACGCGACGCGCCAGTCGGCGCTGTGGGCAATCCACGCCGTCAGTGGCCAGCCGATCGTGCTGGCGAAACCGGCAATCAGCGTCACTACCGTGATCGCCGGACGCGCCTGGGTGCCTCGTAGGCGCACCAGCGCGGCGAAGGCGCCGTCATAAAGGCCGGCAGCCATCGCTATACCGATCAGACCCCAGCCGAAGACGAAGCCCATCAGCCCATCTGCGACCGCAAGGCTTAGCAGTCCGGCGGCGAACAGCAGGTTGGAGCAAACGAGGACCGGCCGACCGCCGAAGTGGTCGATCAGACGCCCCGCCAATGGCCCGGCGAGCGCCGATAGAACCAACGCACCGGACAGACCGCCGAACACCCACGCCACTGGCATGCCCAGCGCTTCCGCCATCGGCACCGCGATCACGCCCGGTAAATACTGCGAAGAGGCCCATGCGATCAGTTGCGCGATGCCGATTCGAACCGCCAGACCGTGGTCAGCACCGGACACGTTCACTCAGGCTCGACCGAAATGACGGTCACACCGTGCCATTGATCGCAAAGTCGAACACCTGATAGCTCTTCGGCGCCTGGCTGGCCACGCGGTGGCGATAGTGCGTGTTCAGCGGCCGGTTCAGAATCAGCGGCACGCGTGCCTCCGAAACACCGCCATGGGTGCGCAGGCGGTGGCCTTCGAGCCCGCCGAGGTCATGGTCCGCCTGCGACGCGCCGATGCAGGTGTCGGCCTCGGAGATCACCACCACATCCGCCTCGCGATCCGGCGGCATGTCGTACATCCGGCAGGCGGCCATCCGGTCCAGCGCCTGATGCACGCCGGTCAGCGACGACGCGTAGGCGATGACCTCCTGCGCCGTGACTTCCCCGCGTATCCACACCCGCACCAGTCCACCGAGCGCGCCATGATGCACGACGAAGGCATCGGTGATCGGGCAGATCACGGTGGTCTCGCCAGCACCGAAGCGCGCGTCGAGTTGGTCTTGGAGCCAGATCACCTTGGGTTTGCCGGCCTCGTCGCTCTTGTCGCTCATGCCGTGGTCGGCGGTCAACGCCAGCACGACATCGAGCTCGGCCAACCGGCCGAAGGCGTCGTCGAGTCTGCGATAGAAGCTGCGCGCCTCCTCGGTGTCCGGTGCCCATTTGTGCTGGACGTAATCGGTGAGCGACAGATACATCAGCGTGGGCCGACGCTCGCGCATCAGCTTCACGCCCGCTTCCAGCACGAACAGCGACAGCTCCATCGAATACATGCCCGGCTGCGCCATGCCGACATAGTCGAGCACATTCTCGATGCCGTTCTCCGCCAGTGTGCAGCGGCTGGCGAACTCGGACGAGAACGACACATGACCTTGCGCGAGCTCCAGCCCCTTTTGCAGCTGCCGGCGCAGCTTGTCCTTGGCGGTGATCGATACCACGCTAGCCCCGGCCGCAGCGAAGCGGGCGAGGATGGTGTCGGCGCGCAGCAACTCGGGTGCAGTCATCACCACGGGCTGCCAGGTCTCGGTGTCGAGATAGAAGTTGCCCGAGATGCCATGCCGGGATGTGGGCGTGCCGGTGATGATGGACATGTTGTTGGGGCAGGTGAAGGATGGCATCGAGCCCTCTGCGACGCAGGCAAAGCCCTGTTCGATGAAGCGGCGGATATTGGGCGTGGTGCCGTCTGCGAGGTATTGGTCGAGATAGGCGGGGTCGCCACCGTCGATGCACACCACCACCACCGGTCGTTGCGGCCAACGGTAGGAGCTGCCGTTCACTTCGACGCCTTTCGCGTTTTCTTGCATGTTGTGATTCCTGTTTGATGAAGTTGGGTCGCTCAGTGGCGATTTTTCAGCAGACGCTGCCGCGCATGCGAAGACAAGGCCTCCACCAGCACGACGAGCAGGAAGATCATCAGCACGATGGTGGCGGCCTGGTCGTAGCGGAACATCTCCATCGAGGTGGCGAGCTCTGCGCCGATGCCGCCCGCGCCAACCAGCCCCAGCACCACCGACGAGCGCACCGCCTTCTCGAGCGCGAACAGGCTGGTATTGATCAGGCTGGGCATCGCCATCGGCAGCGTCGCGCAGGCGATCACCGCCGAGTTCGGTGCGCCGAGTGCGGTGAGCGCCTCGGCCGGGCCGGATTCAACCTCCTCGATCGCCTCGGCGAAGAAGCGTGCGCAGAAGCCGATCGTATCCATCACCAGCGTCAGCGTGCCGGCGAACGGGCCGAGCCCCACCGAGGCGACGAAGAACAGCGCCCAGGCCAGATCCGGCACGGTACGGATGAAGCTCACCAGGCTGCGTATCGCCGAACGCACGAGGCGATGCGGCGTGTGGTTACGCGCCGCGAGCAAGGCCAGCGGCACGCTCAGCACGATGCCGATGACGGTGCCGACCAGCGCCATCTGGAAGGTCACCAGCACCGACGAGAGCATTGGCCAGAAGCGGTCGGTGGCCGGCGGCACCATCTCAGAAGCGATGTGCCCCATGTTCGGCAAACCCTCCACCAGCTCACTGATCGAGATACCCGCAGCGGCCAGCGACCAAGCAAAGAAGCTCAAAAAGACGAGGAATGCAACGATGGAGACCGGACCCGGCGGGCTGAAACGCGCTGGTAGCGTCATGTCATCGGCGTCACGCATACATGCCTCGCAAGCCGGCGATACTCTGGTTGGCGGTCGGCGCATCGAGCGCGAGCCGCCCGCCCTGCAGGCCGAGCACGCGGTCCGCATAGCGCAGCGCGTGTTCCAGATGGTGGGTGACGAACACCAGCGTCAGGCCCTGCGCCTGGGCGAGATCGGAGAACACCTGCATCACGTCCTCGCCTGCCTGCGGATCCAGGCTCGCGACCGGCTCATCGGCGAAGATCATCGTCGGCTGCTGCATCAGCGCCCGCGCGATCGCCACGCGCTGCGACTGGCCCCCGGAGAGTTCGTCGGTGCGTCGGCCGCATAGCGGCGCGAGATTCACCTGCGCAAGACAACTCAGCGCCTTGCGGCGATCCGTGGCTGGCGCAACGCTCTGGAACCACAGCCGAGGAGAGCGTCGCTGCGCCAGCCCGCCATGGAGCACATTGGTGAGCACCGACAAGCGATGCACCAGGTTGTGCTTCTGGAACACGAAACCCACCTGTGCCCGTGCCCGCGACAGGGCGCGCCCACGCAGGCCGGTGATCTTATGCGCACCGAAGTACACCTCGCCCGCATCGGGTTCGACTAAGCGCATGCAGCAGCGCAGTAGGGTGCTCTTGCCGGCACCGTTGCCACCGATGATCGCAACCCGCTGGCCGCGCGGAACGCTGAAGGACACGTTCGACCACACCGGGGGCTCGCCCGCCCGATAGGTCTTGCTGAGGTCCTGCACCACCAAGGCCGGTTCGCCGGTGGGTATTGCGTGGTTCGCAACCCCGCCGTTGATCGAGGTCATCATGTTACTCACCGATGAACTCGGCGTACTCGGGGTAGCCGGCGGTGCGATACATGTTGCGCACCACGTTGTAGTCCTTGTCGCCGATCTGGGTGAGGAAGCGCATGCCCTTGTAGCGCTTGACGTGGTCTGCGCCCTGCAGAATGCTGGCGATGAGTGCATCGGAATTATCGGCAAAGGCGCGGCGTAGCTTTTCGACCACTTCAGGCGACACATGTGCGCCAGCCATCAGCAGGTCGTTCGGCAGGTCGCCACCACGTTCGATCACGCGGTAGGCGTTCTGCTCGCCCTCCGGCTCTTTCGCGAGAAAGCCTTCCAGGTCGGAACGGCCCAGGCCCACCGCGTCCAGATCGCCCTTTTTCAGCGCTTCCCAGGCAACGCGGATGTTGGTGTGGGTGATCTGCACATCCTCGAGTGGGTCCAGGCCGGCCTCGGCGAAGAGCTGGATCGGACCAAGATGGCGCGAAGTGGAACCGACCGGGCCAAGGCCGACACGTTTGCCCTTGAGGTCACCGAGGCTGAAGTACGGGCTGTCGGCCCTCACCACCACCTGCGAATAGTAGTTGGGCCGATACAGGCCGGAAACCACGCGTGCATCGGCGCGCTTGTGCATCACCACATACTCGGCAGGGCCAGCCAGGACGAAATCCACCTTCTTGAAGCGCAGTGCCTCCAGCCCGGCGGTGCGGTTGGTGACCGGCAGGAACTCGATGCTCATGCCGGTGGCGCGCTCCAGCTCGGTCTTGAAGGGGCCGAACTCGCGCTGCAGTTCTTCCATGCCGACCAGATCGGTGACGGCGAGCTTGATGTTATCGGCCTGGGCCGACAGCGGGGTGATGAGGGCACAGGCGAACAACGCGGCTGCGGCAAACAGCTTCTTCAGCATATCCTTCTCCAAGATGTGGTCTTCTGACAGCACCGAGGATAGGGATAAAATATTGCAGATTGTTGACAATCTGCAGGATGCGCCCCGACTTTAACGCCATCAAGCAACGCGCCCTTTCGCAAGTCGCGCGGCGTAAGGCCTCTAGCCAGTGCTCGAAAGCAGCTTGTGCATCTATGGAATTCGGCAAATGTGACACAACTCAAGACCCGGCGCCCCAAGGCGTAAATCCGGTTGCACGCCTGCCTATGGGCGAGTCCTGGCGGACGGACTACCCGAGCGCTTTCAGCGCACCATAAAGGCAAGGCCCTTCAGTTGGGGTGGTGACCGTCTGGATCTGGTAAGTGTGAAGTCATCGATGATCTCGATGTCGTCTGATGCGTTGCCATCACCGAACCCGTTGAACGGGGCGATGAGATGGGCGCGGAAGAACTGCATCGAGAGCACCGTGAGCGTATGTACGGCATCGATACCAATCATCGCAGCATGCTTCAGGTTGTCGAGCGACTCGACTTGGTGTTCAGCAACAACATGGCGTGGCAACATTTGACGGCTCCTGTTCGATAACAACGGCAGACTATCGAAAGGATCGCGCCCGCGTGTTACAGCCGTTCGTACGCGAATGTAGCGGGATTTCGTCGTGCGCTGCGCTCAGTTTCGCCGGCCAAACGGAAGGCCGCTGGTTACGATGTTTGAGCTGTGGGTGCCGCTCGCGAGCGGCATGCCCCTGAGGCCGAACTCGGCCAGGTAAAAATTGCCGTAGCGTCGGTCATGGGTGACTTCTTCGCCGATCCACGACGGCAGAGTCACACGCTGCGCTTCATGGGAAAGTTCGAGCTCGGCGATCACGAGCCCCGAGTGTCGCCCCTCGAACACGTCCACTTCGAAGATCTGGTCCTCGAAATCGACCAGATAGCGAATTTTTTGAATTAGGCGGTCGTCGCAGT
>JAEUNS010000217.1 GCA_016790005.1 Zoogloeaceae bacterium | reverse complement strand
ACTGCGAGCAGCGTCGCGCGGATGGTGTCGATCGGCGGATCGGATAGCCACTCGTCGAGCGGAACCGATCCGCCGCTCACCTTTTCGGATAGTGCGAGCAAGGTGCGCGCCTTGGCCGTCGAAAGTCCGGCGCTTCGCAGTTTCGGTTCGGTCTGGCGCGTGATCCGGTTTGCGTCCGGGTAACACAGCAGTCCGTCCGAATGGCGGATGCCCGCGGTTTCGATGAGTCTTCGCCTGATTGAAATGGCTGCGCCGAGGCTGATCTGCTGACCGGTTATGGCCCAGGTCAAGGCCTCGAACGGCGATGCGGCGAGCGGTACCCGCAAGCCCGATTGCAGCGCGATCAGCTCACCGAGAGGTGAATGCTCGCGCCAGCGTTGTTCGAACGCGTCGATGTCCTGGGTGAGCCCCAGCATCCGCCGGACCATGGATTCGAATACAGGCAGGCTAGCATCGGGTGCCGCGCCGTCAATCGCCAGTTCTGCCCGCGCGCTGTCGTCGCAGAAATGAATCGTCAGGCATGCGGGGAGTTCGCCCCACACTAGGCCTTTTTGCAGCATCGTCCCGGATACCCGCTCGCTCGCTTGATTTGGATCCCGGCGGTGAAAGTCGAGGATGTCGCGTGAGCGAAAGCGCGCGGGTAAAGCCAGGGTGTAGCTCAGTTGAGTGGACATCGGGGCCGGCTCGCGTGATCGGTCTGCCGATTCTAGATCCGCCGCAGCATGGCAATGCGAAGCCCCCGCATTACCCCATAAAAGCGTTCATGCAGGGGCGGGTCGGCGTCAGCAGAGGCTCGTCGCGACCGATGCGATGACCCGGAAGTGATTCACTTGCCTGCGTTGGGGAAGAACAGTTGCTGGCCGTCGATCTTGTAAGATGCGATCGCCGCCTGGCCTTCGGCCGAAATGATCCAGTCTACAAATCGCTGCGCGTCGGCTGCCTTGATATGCGGATGCTTGGTCGGGTTCACCACCATCACGCCATACTGGTTGAACAGGCGGGTGTCACCCTCCACCAGCACGGCGAGCTGGCCACGGTTCTTGAAGCTCAGCCAGGTGCCGCGGTCGGCAAGCACATAGTCGCCGCCCGAGGCGGCGATGTTTAGGGCCGGGCCCATGCCGCAGCCGCATTCCTTGTAGCCGCTGCCCTTGTTGGCTTCGTTGCCGGTGGCCTTCCAGAAGCGCAATTCGGCCGCATGGGTGCCGCTCTTGTCGCCGCGTGATACGAAGGGTGCGTTGGCGGCCGCTATCTTCTGCAGTCCGGCAATAATGTCGTTGCCGCGGGTGCCAGCCGGATCGGCTGCCGGGCCGATCAAGACGAAGTCGTTGTACATCACCGGATGACGTTCCACCCCATAGCCTTCGGCGATGAACTTCTCTTCGGCCGCTACATCATGCACGAACACGACATCGGCATCGCCGCGTCGGCCCACCTCAAGCGCCTGGCCGGTGCCCAGCGCGACCACCTTCGCTTCGATGCCGGTCGTCTCTTTGAACAAGGGCAGGATATGGCCGAAGAGCCCGGACTGTTCGGTCGAGGTAGTCGATGCGATCACGATCGATTGTGCGAATACGCCGGCTGAGGCCAGCACGAACGTGGCTGCGGCAAGCAGCTTGCGAAGGGTCGTCGCATGGCGGTTTCGGGCAAATGTTGTCATTGTGTAATGCTCCTCCAGTTGTCGGCTTATCGTCCGTCTCGACGCGCTGACCGCAGCAGACGGGGAAGAGGCGTAATCTATTGAACCACTGTACTTCCATCAATATGAACGATGATGCATAGGATCAAGCTCAATTACACCCTGGGGCCGGATGCCGGTTCGGCGCGCATCCGCAATCCCCTGATCGACCTCCTCGAGTCCGTCAATAGCAGCGGTTCGATTAGCGCCGCAGCGCGCGTGCTGGGTTTGTCATATCGGCATGTGTGGGGCGAGCTCAAACGCTGGGAGCAGGTGCTGGGTCAGCCGCTGATCGTTTGGGATAAGGGGCACTCGGCCAGGTTGACCGAGTTCGGCAGCAAGCTGATGTGGGCGGAAAGGCAGGCGCAGGCGCGCTTGCTGCCGCAGATCGAGGCCTTGCGCGCCGACCTCGAGAGAACCTTTGCGGTGGCCTTCGACGAGTCGGCGCATGTGCTGACCTTTTACGCCAGCCATGACCAGGCGTTGGCCGCCTTGAGCGAGGAGACCCGCAAGCGCCGCCTGCACCTCGACATTCGCTTTACCGGGAGCGTCGACGCAATCCGTGCGCTGAATGAGGGCCGCTGCGGGATGGCGGGCTTTCACACCCGCCTCGGTCCGGTGTCGGGCTCGCTCGCGCAGCAAACCTATAAACCGCTCCTGCGTCCGGGTCTGCACAAGTTGATCGGTTTTGCGACGCGTGTGCAGGGCTTGATCGTTGCGCCAGGGAATCCGCTGAACCTGAGTTCGCTCGAGGATCTCAGGAACCGCAGCGCGCGCTTTGCCAACCGCTCGCGTGGTACAGGGACACGAGTGCTGCTTGATGAGCTCCTGGTCGAATGCGGGCTGCAGCCGAGCGACATTAAGGGCTACGAGCGCGAGGAACCTTCGCATGCGGCCGTGGCTGAGGCCGTGTCATCCGGACAGGTCGATGCGGGTCTCGGGATCGAAGCAAGTGCCCATGCGCGGGGGCTCGATTTTGTTCCACTGACCGCCGAGCAATACCATCTGGCCTGCCTCAAGAGCAGTCTCGAGCATCCCGCCACGGCTGCACTGCTTGAAGTGCTGCGCAGTGTCGACTGGCAGCACCGGCTTGCGAAGCTGCCGGGATACACCCCGGTCTGCAGTGGTGAGGTGTTGGCCATGCGCAAGGTTTTGCCATGGTGGCACTTTCGCAAGGACAAGCATGCGGGGGCCGGGCTTGCCGCAGGGGCAGGTATTGGCGGCGATGCCGTGCAGTGCACAAAAGATTGAGCGAAAGTGTTTGACAGTCCATTTTCGCTCTGTATAATTCGGCGCTCTTAGCAGGCGCGTAGCTCAGCTGGTTAGAGCACCACCTTGACATGGTGGGGGTCGTTGGTTCGAGTCCAATCGCGCCTACCAACATTCCGGAGCCCGAAAATGTTGTTTCGAACTACTACCGAAGCCAGATAATTGTCAGTCAGGCTGGGCAGTAGTGCTCCATAAAAAAGTGCGGCCTGGCCGCACTTTTTTTTCGCCCGAGTTTTGCGCGCACCCAAGCTAGAGGCTAGAAGTCAATGCCAAACATAACGCTCCCTGATGGTTCAGTACGCTCCTTCGACAAGCCGGTGACGGTCGGTGAGGTCGCCGCGTCAATCGGTTCAGGCCTCGCCAAGGCGGCGCTTGCCGGGCAGGTCGACGGACGGATGGTTGATCTCTCGTTTGCAATCGACGCCGATACCAAGCTCGCGATCGTCACCGACAAGGGGGCCGAGGGCCTCGAGATCATTCGCCATTCGACGGCACACCTGCTCGCACATGCGGTGAAGGAGTTGTTTCCGGAAGCGCAGGTGACCATCGGCCCGGTGATCGAAAACGGCTTCTACTACGATTTTGCGTACAAGCGCCCCTTCACCCCCGAAGACCTCGAGCAGATCGAGAAGCGCATGGCCGAGCTCGCAGCGAAGGAGATTCCGGTGACGCGCGAAGTCTGGGCGCGGGCCGACGCGGTCGAGTTCTTCAAGCAGCAGGGCGAACACTACAAGGCTGAGATCATCGCCTCGATTCCAGAGGGTCAGGATGTGTCGCTCTATCGTCAGGGTGATTTCATCGACCTGTGCCGCGGCCCACATGTGCCCGGCACCGGCAAGTTGCGGGTTTTCAAGCTCACCAAGGTGGCGGGTGCATATTGGCGGGGCGACTCGAAGAACGAGATGCTGCAGCGCATCTATGGCACGGCCTGGGCAAAGAAGGATGAGCTCGCGGCCTATCTGCACATGCTCGAAGAGGCGGAGAAACGTGACCACCGCAAGCTCGGCCGCCTGCTCGATCTCTTCCACATCCAGGAAGAGGCGCCGGGCATGGTGTTCTGGCATGCCAAGGGTTGGACGCTGTGGCAGCAGGTGGAGCAGTACATGCGCCGCACGATCAACGCCCATGGCTATCAAGAGGTGAGGACACCGCAGATCGTCGATCGCTCGCTGTGGGAGAAATCCGGCCACTGGGGTATGTATTCCGATCTGATGTTCACTACCCAGTCCGAAAAGCACGACTACGCGGTCAAGCCGATGAACTGCCCGTGCCATATCCAGATTTTCAACCAGGGGCTGAAGAGTTACCGCGATCTGCCGTTGCGCATGGCGGAATTCGGTTCATGTCATCGAAACGAGCCGTCCGGTTCGCTGCACGGCATCATGCGGGTGCGCAACTTCGTGCAGGACGACGCGCACATCTTCTGTTCAGAGGACCAGGTGCAGGCCGAATCGGCCGCGTTCATCCGCCTTCTGCAGAAGGTGTATCTGGATTTTGGCTTCACCGATGTACAGGTCAAGCTGTCGACCCGTCCGGACAAGCGAGTCGGCACCGACGAGCAGTGGGATGCTGCAGAGGCCGCGCTTGCCGCCGCGCTGGACGCGCAGGGCCTGGCTTACGATCTACAGCCGGGCGAGGGGGCTTTTTATGGTCCGAAGATCGAGTTCTCGCTGAAGGATTGCCTGGGTCGAGTATGGCAGTGCGGTACGCTGCAGCTGGACTTCAACCTTCCGGTACGCTTGGGTGCCGAATATGTGGCAGAGGACAACACCAAGAAGTTTCCGGTGATGCTCCATCGCGCGATCCTGGGTTCGCTCGAACGCTTCATCGGCATTCTCATCGAGGAGCATGCCGGCGCGTTGCCGCTGTGGCTGGCGCCGGTGCACGGCGTGGTGATGAACATCTCCGAGGGGCAGGCCGATTATGCCAGGGATGTGGTTCAACGCCTTCAGCAGGCGGGTTTCCGGGTCGAAGCCGATTTGCGTAACGAAAAGATTAACTATAAAATCCGCGAGCACAGTGTTCATAAGCTGCCGTATCAGCTCGTCGTCGGCGAGAAAGAAAAAGCCGGCGGTCTCGTGGCGGTGCGCGCAAGGGGTGGCCAGGATCTTGGCCAGATGCCCCTGGAAACCTTGATCGATCGCTGGACTCGTGAAATCGAAGCCAAGTCCGGCACGATTTGATATTGATTCAATTGGAGATTTGAACCATCGCTCAAGATAAGAAGCAGCGCGTTAATGAAGAGATTACCGCGCCTGAAGTCCGCTTGGTGGGAGATGACGGGGAACAGCTCGGCATCGTCAGCCTGAACGCCGCACTCAATATTGCCGAAGAAGCCGGTCTGGATTTGGTTGAAATTGCACCGATGGCGGTTCCGCCGGTGTGCAAGGTGATGGATTTCGGCAAGTTCAAGTATCAAGAGCAAAAACGTGCTCACGAGGCGAGACTCAAGCAAAAGCAGGTTCAGGTAAAGGAAGTCAAGTTGCGTCCGGGTACGGACGAGAACGACTACCAGATCAAGCTTCGCAACCTCAAGCGCTTCTTGGGCGAAGGTGACAAAGCCAAGGTGACCCTGCGGTTCCGCGGTCGCGAAATGGCTCACCAGGAAATCGGAATGCGTCAGCTCGAGCGCATCAAGCTCGATCTCGAAGAGATCGCGCTGGTCGAGCAGATGCCCAAGATGGAAGGGCGTCAGATGATCATGGTGATCGCGCCCAAGAAGTCCTGAGGGCTCGTCAGCAACGAATTTGACCAAGGGCGCAGCGCGCCTGCGGCGAATGACGGCCGGTTCGACCGGCCGCAAACAAGTGGTGTCAGGTGTCAAAAGCGTCGTGATTGGTGCTACCTGGCGACATATATAAACCAGGAGTATGCAATGCCGAAGATGAAGACCAAGAGCGGAGCCGCCAAGCGGTTCAAGGTCCGCTCGAGCGGTGGAATCAAGCGTTCCCAAGCGTTCAAGCGCCACATCCTGACCAAGAAGACCACCAAGAGCAAGCGTCAGCTCCGTGGTATGACCTCGGTCCATGCCGCCGATGAGAAGCTCATCCGCGCCATGCTTCCTTACGCTTGATAGGAGAACGCAATGCCCAGAGTAAAACGTGGTGTAACGGCGCGCGCGCGTCACAAGAAAGTACTCGACCAGGCCAAGGGCTACCGCGGCCGTCGCAAGAACGTATACCGCATCGCCAAACAGGCGGTGATGAAGGCAGGTCAATATGCCTACCGTGACCGCCGTCAGCGCAAGCGCCAGTTCCGCGCGCTGTGGATCGCACGTATCAACGCGGCCTCGCGTGAGTTGGGTCTGACCTACAGCACCTTCATGAACGGCCTCAAGAAGGCCGCGATCGAAGTGGATCGCAAGGTGCTGGCCGACCTGGCGGTGTTCGACAAGCCCGCATTTGCGGCGCTCGCCGACCAAGCCCGGGCCAAACTTGCCGCCTGATTGAAAGCGGCATGAAAAAGGGAGGCCTGGCCTCCCTTTTTGTTTCTGAACACTCCACGGCAAGAACATGGAAAACCTTGATCAACTGGTTCAGGATGCGGTGTCGGCTTTCGCCAATGCGTCCGATGGCGCCCAACTGGAACAGGCCAAGGCCGGGTTCCTGGGTAAGTCCGGGTCGCTGACCGAGCGTCTGAAAGGGCTGGGCAAACTGCCGGCCGATGAACGCAAACAGGTCGGCGCCGAGATCAATCGTGCCAAGACGGCAATCGAGACAGCCCTCGAGGCGCGCCGTGAAGCCTTGCGCGAGGCGCACTTGTTTGAGCAACTGGCGGCCGAAGCACTCGACGTCACCCTGCCCGGCAGGGGGCTCCATCAGGGTGGGCTACATCCGGTCAGTCGCACGCTCGAGCGGATCGAGGCCTTGTTCCGGTCGGTGGGCTTCATCGTGGCCGACGGCCCCGAGATCGAGACCGACTGGCACAATTTCACCGCGCTCAACACGCCCGAGAACCACCCGGCGCGTTCGATGCACGATACCTTTTACATCGAGGGGCGCGACGACGTGCTGTTGCGTACCCACACCAGCCCGGTGCAGATCCGCTCGATGCTGGCCCATGTCGAACGGCATGCGAGTGAGGGCACGATGCCGGACATTCGCCTGATCGCGCCTGGGCGAGTCTATCGGGTCGATTCCGATGCGACGCACTCACCGATGTTCCATCAGATCGAGGGCTTGTGGGTAGGCGAGGACGTGAGTTTTGCCGACCTCAAGGGCGTGATCGCCGACTTCCTGCGGAAGTTCTTCGAATCCGACGATCTGCAGGTACGCTTCCGCCCGTCGTTCTTCCCGTTCACCGAGCCGAGCGCCGAGATCGATGTCGCATTCATGGGCGGTGCGCTCAAGGGCCGTTGGCTCGAGATCGCGGGTTGCGGGCTGGTGCATCCCAATGTGATGCGCTTCGGGGGTGTCGACCCTGAGCGCTATAGCGGCTTCGCATTCGGAATGGGGCTGGACCGATTGACGATGCTGCGCTACGGCATCAATGACCTGCGCCTGTTCTTCGAGGGCGATCTGCGTTTCTTGAGCCAATTCAGGTAATCGAATCATGCAATTCTCGGAAAAATGGTTGCGGACCTTCGTGGATCCGCAACTCGACAGTGAGGCCCTCGGGCATGCATTGACGATGGCCGGTCTCGAGGTCGAGGAGGCCCGTCCGGCCGCGCCGGCGTTTTCGGGCGTCGTGGTCGGTCAGATCGTCGCGACCGACAAGCACCCGGGCGCGGACAAGCTCAAGGTCTGCAAGGTCGACGCCGGCCAGGGCGACCTGTTGCAGATCGTATGCGGCGCCCCCAACGCAGCGACCGGCATGAAGGTGCCGCTTGCGGTGGTCGGGGCCAGGTTGCCGGACTTCGAGATCAAGGCAGCCAAGTTGCGGGGCATCGAGTCCTTCGGCATGCTTTGCTCCGCGCGCGAGCTGGGCCTGTCGGACGACCATGGCGGTTTGCTCGAACTGCCCGCTGAAGCGGCGATCGGGCGCGACCTGCGCGACCTGTTGTCACTCGACGACACCCTGCTCACAATCAAGCTCACGCCAAACCGGGCCGACTGCCTCAGCCTCACGGGTGTTGCGCGCGAAGTCGCAGCCTTGACCTCGGCTCCACTGAGCGTGCCGTCGTGCGAGCCGGTGAGGCCGCAGATCGACGACAGGCGCGAGATCGTGCTCGAGGCGCCGCAAGCATGCCCGCGCTATTGCGGCCGCATCCTGCGCAAGCTGAACGCAGCTGCGGCGACGCCTGACTGGATGCGCCAGCGCCTGGAGCGCAGCGGTATCCGCTCGATCAGCGCGCTGGTCGATGTCACCAACTATGTGATGCTCGAGTTGGGCCAGCCGCTGCATGTGTTCGACGACGACAAACTTGCGGGCGCGATACGGGTTCGCTTCCCGCGCGCAGGCGAAACCCTGCAGCTGCTCAACGAACAGACAGTCGAACCGACGTCGGATACCTTGCTGATTGCCGATGATGCTCACGCATTGGCGCTGGGTGGGGTGATGGGTGGCGAGGAGAGCGGCGTCACGCTGGCTACGACCGACGTGTTTCTAGAGAGCGCGTTCTTCGCGCCGGCTGCGATTGCCGGTCGTGCGCGCGCTTATGGTTTTGTGTCCGATGCCTCTCACCGCTTCGAGCGTGGCGTGGATTTCGCGCTGCCGGCGCAGGCGATCGAGCGGGCGACTCGCCTGATTCTCGACATCTGTGGTGGTGTCTGCGGCCCCGTGGTCGAGGCCGTCTCGGTGGCCGATCTGCCACTGCGGCCTGCCGTTACCCTGCGACCTGCGCGTGCCCGCCGATTGCTGGGCATCGATCTTTCCAATGATGCGATGGCGTCGCTGCTGGCGCGGGTGCAGCTTGCGGTCGAGCGTGATGGCGAGACCTTGCGGGTGACGCCGCCCTCATTCCGGTTCGACATCGAGATCGAAGAAGACCTGGTTGAGGAGATCGTCCGACTGCACGGCTACGATGAGATTCCGACCCTGCCTCCCCGCGGCCGGCTCGCAATGTTGCCGCGTAGCGATGCGGGTCGCAGCGTCTGGGACGTGCGGCGCATGCTGGTCGCCCGCGACTACCAGGAAGTCATCAACTATGCGTTCGTCGATGAAGCCTGGGAGCGTGACTTCTGCGCGGCGAGCGACCCCATTCGCCTCGCCAATCCGATCGCGAGTCATATGAGCGTGATGCGCTCGAGCCTGATTCCGGGCTTGGTCGCAACCATGGCTTCCAACCGCAAGCGCCAGCAGAGCAGGGTGCGGCTGTTCGAGATCGGGCGTTGCTTCGAGCGCAAGAGCGACGGCGGGCCGGTTGCGGGCTATCACCAACCGGTCCGCCTGGCGTCGCTGGCCAGCGGCAGCGCCTTGTCCGAGCAATGGGGCGTGGTTGGTCGCAGCGTCGACTTCTTCGACGTCAAGGCCGACCTCGAGGCCTTGTTCGAACCCGGTCAGTTGTCATTCGAGGTGCTTGCGCATCCTGCCCTGCACCCGGGGCGAGCCGCGGCCGTGATTCTGCAGGGGCGCCACATCGGCATCATCGGCGAATTGCATCCGGTGTGGGTGCAACGTTACGAACTCGGCGTGGCGCCGGTGGTGATCGAGGTCGAGCTTGAACTCGTGCTGCAGGGGTTGGTGCCGACCTATAACGAAGTCTCGCGCTTCCCGATCGTGTCACGTGATCTTGCACTGATCGTCGAGTCGAGCATCAGTGCGGCACGCCTGCTGGACACCCTGCGCAAGGGGGCAAGCAGCATCGTCAAGTCGATCGCGTTGTTCGATGTGTATCATGGCAAAGGCATTGATCCTGACAAGAAGAGTCTTGCGTTCAGGGTGTTGATGCAAGATGCTCAGCGAACGCTTGAGGATGCCGAAGTGGATGCCGCAATCGCGGCGATTGTTTCTCATGCCGAGGCATCTCTGGGTGCGCGCTTGCGTGGATAGTCAAATGAATGTGACACTTACCAAAGCCGAACTGGCCGACATGCTGTTCGAGCGTGTCGGCCTCAACAAACGCGAAGCCAAAGACATGGTCGAGGGTTTTTTCGAGGAAATCAGACTGGCGCTGGAGCGGGGAGAGTCGGTAAAACTTTCCGGTTTTGGCAACTTCCAGTTGCGCGACAAGCCGCAGCGCCCCGGTCGCAACCCAAAAACCGGCGAAGAGATCCCGATCTCGGCGCGCAGGGTGGTAACCTTCCACGCCAGTCAGAAACTCAAGGCCGCCGTGGAGCAGTTGAGCGATGCAAGCAAGCAACCCTGATCATCTGAACGAAGCGCTACCACCGATACCGGCGAAGCGCTATTTCACTATCGGCGAGGTCAGTGAGCTGTGCGCCGTGAAACCGCATGTGCTGCGCTACTGGGAGCAGGAGTTCACCCAGCTCAAACCGGTCAAGCGACGCGGCAATCGCCGCTATTACCAGCATCATGAAGTGCTCCTGATCCGGCGAATTCGTGGTCTGCTGTATGAAGACGGCTTCACGATTTCCGGTGCGCGCAGCAGACTCGGCGAAACCGCAATTCACCAGGAGGAAGACCAGCAGGAATCAAGCCGCTTGCGCGCCATCATCAATGAAGTGCGGCTCGACTTGATCGACACCCTGCAAGCCTTGCGATCCTGAAGGAATCTTGAAATTAGGCTGGCAAAGCATTAACGCCCTGCTATAATGCGCGTCTGTGTCGGGGCGTAGCGCAGCCTGGTAGCGCACTTGCATGGGGTGCAAGGGGTCGCGAGTTCGAATCCCGCCGCCCCGACCAA
>JAEUNS010000208.1 GCA_016790005.1 Zoogloeaceae bacterium | reverse complement strand
CCCTCCTGCGTGCGGCATTGCATTTCCATTACGTGGGCCACGGCATGCTGTGCCCAGCCATCACGCGGCTCCAACGCCACGGCTGCCCGCCCCTGAGCCTCTGCACGGCCATAGTCGGCGGTTTCTTCAAGGCCGAACGCGTGCATGCCCAGCACCGCATGGTAGCCGGGCATGTTCTGCGACCATGCCGGCAGCGCGCGCGCAATACGATCGCGCAGCATGCGCGAGTTGCCGACATAGAAATCGGCCAGGTGGCCTGCCTGCAGCGCCAGAATGTCGCGCGGGAAGTCGATGGCGATGTCTTCGAGCACCCGCCCGGCCCGATGCCAGTGACCCTCGACCATTTGCCTGACGGCTTCGAGGTGGCCTCGCTCGCGGGTATTGACCGGTAGCCGCAGCGCAGCATCGAGGCAATCGCGCGCCACCGCGATGCCGGCCGCGTCGGTGCCGAGCAGGTGCAGGTAGGCCTTGAGCACGTGGGCCATCACGAAATCGGGGCGTTCTTCGATGGCAGCATCGACGCTGGCCACGGGGTCCTCGATATAGCACTGGAACTGATGCAGGGCGCGCCTGAAATGGGCCAGACTCTTTGCATTGGTGCCAGAATGCGCAAGGTCCAGGTCGTCGTGGATAGTCATTTTGAATCTCCTTGGGTGTAGAAAGTCTTGTCGTCATTTGGCGTCATGTCCGGAAACTTCGGCCGAACGATGCGCGCAGTGCTAAGGTAATCTCAACACAGTGACCTCGATATGGCCCGGGCGCCTGAAGACTTGTCCAAGGCGCCGGAGTTTGTCCAAGGAGGCGAAACATGGATGTTCTGTCCGACGTTTTTGCGTCCGTGCGCTTTTCGGGCGGGGTCTTTCTCGATGCCGAGTTCACCGCGCCCTGGTCCGTCGTATCGCAAGTAGGGCCCGATGAGCTCAATTCTCAGGGCAGGATGCCCGCCCACCTGATCGCCTATCACTACATCGTCGAGGGTCGCTTGCTCGTGGCAGTCTCTGACGCCCCGCCTATTTCAGTGCAGGCCGGCGAGATTGTGCTGCTGTCCCGCAATGACCCCCATGTGCTGAGCAGCGCCCCAGGGATGCCCCCTGTGGTCATCGATGATCTCGTGCAGCCACCGGCCGAAGGGGCTCCGGCCTCGCTTCGCTACGGCGGGGGCGGCGAGCCCACTCGCATCGTGTGCGGCTATATCGGCTGCGACATTCCCGACAATCTGCTGTTGCAAGCCCTGCCCCCGATGCTCAAGCTCGGGGTGCGCGATGGCAGCGGCGGCGCATGGATGGAGAGTTCCTTCCGCCACGCCGCAGAGGCGTTTGGTGCCAGTGGCAGCGGCTCGGCGGCAGCACTCGGCAAATTGGCCGAACTGCTTTTCGTCGAGGGAATCCGTCGCTATGTCGCCGCGCTGCCGGAAGGCCAGACCGGCTGGCTGGCCGGGCTGCAAGACCGCATGGTCGGGCATGCCCTCGCCCTGCTCCACGGGCGCGTCTGCCACCCCTGGACGACCGAGGAGTTGGCCCGCGAAGTGGGGCTGTCGCGCTCGGCATTCGCCGACCGCTTCACCGGCCTGATCGGCGTACCGCCAATGCGCTATCTGGCCAACTGGCGCCTGCATCTGGCCGCCGTGCGACTGCGCGAGAGCCCCGCGGCGACCGCCCGGATTGCCAGCGAGGTAGGCTATGAATCCGACGCCGCGTTCAACCGGGCATTCAAGCGAACCTTCGGAACCACCCCGGCAGCCTGGCGGCGACCGAGCTGAGCCGTCCGAAGGTCGAATCAATGCGCTATAGTTGGTCGCCAAGCACCCGCAGGATTCCATCATGGCCCAACCCGCCGAACGACACCGCCTTTCACGAGACGAATTCATCGCGTGGGAGAGCACCCAGACTGAGAAGCACGACTACTGGCGTGGCGAGGTTTTCGCGATGGTCGGAGCGCGGCGCATTCATGTTGTGATCGCGCTCAACATCGCCGCCCGTCTCAAGAATCATCTGCGCGCTGCGGTGTTCGAAGACGCCTGACTCAGCACTCGCACAGGTTTGTCGTTGCTTGACGGCGCAAAGCCGTCACGGAGGTTAATGTCGTGTCCAGCATCCATCGTCTCGTGTATGTCAGCGCGGCAACCGACCTTTTCAGCAAGCCCGACTTGCTGGACTTGCTGTCCAGAGCGCGCGAAAAGAACCAGAGACAGGGTGTGACCGGTCTGCTCCTGTACAAGGACGGCGATTTCATCCAGTTGCTCGAAGGGGAGCGGGATGCGATCAAGGCTCTGTATCAGACCATTCTCAAGGATCCGCGGCATACGGGTGCGACGCTGATACTTGAAGGAGAGACCGAAACACGCCTGTTCACGGACTGGTCGATGGGTTTTCGCGATCTGTCAGACCCGGCGGTCCAGGCCACACCGGGATTCTCGCAGTTCATGAACACCCGGCGGGTTGCGGAGCGCGTCAAGCACGATCCGACCGGATGCCTGACTTTGCTGAACTTGTTCAAACCTTGAGGTGAACATCGCCGTGGCGATTCACTGCGCTCCCCTCGCCCGTTTGCGGGAGAGGGGTTGGGGTGAGGGGTTCGGTGAGGGAACGGTCTGGCGGCTTTCATGATTCGGAGTGGTCAGCCGCAATGATGGTTAGTTTCGACCCCCAGTCAATGGGCGGCGATCGCGCTTGCCCTTCGGCACGAACCTTGTACCATTCCGGGCAGTGTCGGACGCTTGGCGCAGCTTCTCGGGCAGACGATCAGCCGCAATATCAGTGGAACTCCCGATCCAATGCGCACCGCACAATCACTCTCCC
>JAEUNS010000170.1 GCA_016790005.1 Zoogloeaceae bacterium | reverse complement strand
CAGTTGTTGAGCGTACCCAGTACGTTGATGCCGTCCGGATCCATGCTGGTGCGCATCAGGGCGTGGCCCGCGGCGGGACCGCTGATCCGCATCGGCGTGTTACCGGTGATGCGACGGTTGTACTTCGAGTTCAGCACGATTTCCCAGTTGCCTGCATGCTGGCGGATGTGCAGGACAGAAGCGCCGTGTGCGTTTTGCGCCTTGAGGACCTTGTCGGCGTTCCAGTCGTCCATGAACGCGGCACCGAACAGGTACTCGTAATTGGTGTACTCATGGTTCATCACCAGCAAACCTTCCCGGCCCGACTTGCCATTGAGCGGGAAGAAGTGCATGCCGTCATGGTTGTCGCCAATCTGACGGCCTTGTTCTTCGCCGGTGTTGCTGCCATCCGGCGCCCATGCCGGGGAGTCTGCAAACAGGGCCTCACCCCAGCGGGCGATAATCTGATGCTTGTAGCCGTCCGGCACGACGATGGAGTCACCCGACGAGGCAGCCACGGGCGCAAAGCCAATTGCGGGGCTCTTCACCGGGCTGGCCGGAACCTGGCCCGATACGGCCTGGGCGATGAGCGGTGAGGACAGGAACGCGGCAGCGCCGAGGCCAAGACCGCTTTTCAGAAAACCGCGACGGGAGACGGTGCGCTCCACCACTTGCTGAAAGTGCTCGTTGTCGGACAGGTTACTAGGCAAATCATCATGATCGAAGACGGGCATGTGCTGAGATCCTTACGTTGAGATGCCCCCATTCTCTTGTGACGATGTTGCGCCTTCGTGACATGGCCCGTGCTTCAGCGCGGCCCACGTCATGGCTGGATCGCTGCCGCGTCGCGCGCTGCGCGGTCCGTCCCGTCGCTCAGCCTCCAGAGCAACCACAACCCCCGCCGCCCCCGCATCCGCCCGTCGCCGGCGCAAGCTCAGCCGGGGATGGCTGCACGGCCAGTTGGACAGTGAAGTCGATGACGATATTGCCCGGATCGCGCGCCACATAGGCGATCCCGATCTGGCTGCCGTAGCGCTGCTGAATCTGGCCGAGCAGCGGCACCGGGTCGTGGTCATTAACAAAACGCATGGTTTCGCCGTCGGCCAGCGACTCGAGGGCGCCAAAGATGGCGGCGTGACGAAAGCGCTTGGCAACACCGCGCGCATCGAAGTCATGAACACTGCTGTTGTACATCCGGGAATTCTCCATCACTTGGACTATGGGCTGACCCCTGGTGGGTCGTATCGAAGCGAGGCGAATTCTAGTGGTCGGCCCGAGTGGGCTCCTTGACAGAAAACAAGAATGGCCCTGGGCTCATGCCTATACCGCTCAGACCCAAGTGTCGATAACGCCGCCGGCAGCACCGGTACTCGGCGCCGGCACCGGCGGGAGCGCCTCAAGGAGCTGCATCGCGCTCTGCTCTTGAATGTCCATCGCCTTCTTGAGAACTGAAAGGGAAACTTCCTGACGCGCATTCGCCATGGCATTGGCACTGGCAAAAGCGGCGATGGATGAGACGTCCATGATCGAATCCGATGTTGAAATAGCTATAGCCCGAGGATCTGCAAACCACATGCTTGCGGCGCAGGCAAACCGTAAACGGCCGAAAACCTGAAAACTTGAATCCACAAGCCGCTGATTTTGCACCGCAGCTGTGCATGACGAACGGTTTCCCCACAACTTGTGTGGACAAACTTGCGAACAAGTTATGCAAGCACATGATCCATATAGATTTTATGACCTGCCTCATTGTGAGGCAGATTTTCCGCCCCGTTCTGGTGCAATGCAATTCCGCGATCGATGCTTGTGCCCGATCAGAGCAAATCGGCGCTAAACTCGCACCATGACGATACGGTTTCAGCAAAACCCGGATCGCCTGAAGCCGGTATCGAGGTCCCTGTATTCGCTCGTTCCTGTCGTGCCGCGTGGCACGGCAAACATTCCGAGGCGCTCACCAATGTGGTCACGAGAATCCTTCGTCGATGCGGTTCGCAAGCATGATGCGGCAGTTGCCAAGCGGGGCGTGGAGGTCTGGGTGGGCTCCGAGCCCACCTTCACCGATAGGCTTGATCTGGGTGCTGAATGGCAGAGTACCGCGCTGGGGGGCGGAAAAGAGGCCCGCGCGCAAACGCTTAGCTGTGAGCTGTGGCGACAGATGGCCGGCAGTGTGATGCTACGCAGCCTCGGGCGGCGCTATCCCGGCGAAGATGAACCACGCTGGAACTTTGGCCTGTATCGGCGCCGCGATGGCGTCCGGATATGGGACGGGCCACTCGACCCCATGCTCGCCCCGGACGCGAACCAATACACTACTGCGCTCGATGTCTGGGCAGCCGCTCTGGTAGATGCATTTGTCGCCTGCGGCTGGACGGCCAGGACGACGCTCGCGCCAGATTCGCTCGGACACCGTGTCAGCCTCTGGATAGAAGCCGATGCCACTGAGAGTCTCGACTTCGATCTGCATGCGCCGAGTTCGGGGGCGTGCATCGACCTGCCCCGTATTCACGAGGTTTCCGCCTGTCAGGCCATCCTCGGCTGCATCGCGCAATCTGCCCAAGCGTGCGGGCTGCCGACACTGGTCATCGGTGGGGAATCACCCCCGGTCGACGACACGGTCGAGCTCACCACCATAACCCCTGATCCGGCCGTGATCGAGATCAACACGGCACCCAGTGCAAATGCGACCGAGTTTCTGCAGCGCAGCTTGGTGATCTATGCCGCTGCGACGCTCGAAGGACTCAGCCCCTATCGCCTGTACTTCAATGGCGCCATCGCCGACTCCGGTGGCGGTGGGCAGATCACCCTCGGCGGACGCTCGCCGCTCGCCAGCCCGTTCGTGTCGGAGCCACGGCTGCTCTCGCGCCTGGTGCGCTTTCTCAACCGCCATCCCTCACTGTCCTACCTCTATTCACACGATTTTGTCGGCAGTAGTGGCCAGTCCGCCCGCGCCGATGAGCGCGGCACCAGTGCGGTCGACGAACTGGTGCTTGCGCTCGATCTGCTCGATCGCGAGCCCAACCCGACGCCCGAGCTGCAATGGAAGACCCTCGCCCCATTTCTTTGTGACGCCTCCGGCAACAACCATCGCGCCGAGATCAACATCGAGAAGCTGTGGAATCCGTTTCTGCCTGGGCGCGGGCAGATGGGGCTGGTCGAATTTCGCGCCCTGCGCATGCAGCACACCCCCGAGCGCGCCACTGCGCTTGCCTGCCTGCTGCGTGCGCTAGCCGCGATGTTGGCGACCGCGCGCTACGAATTACCGCTCATCGACTGGGGGCGCGAGTTGCATCAACGCTTCGCCCTGCCCTTTTACCTCGAACAGGATCTCCAGGCCGTGCTTGATGCACTCGCCAAGGCCGGGCTGGGACTCGACCCCGCCATCGAGGACGTACTGCGCCGCGAGGAGTTTCGTCGCTGGGCCGACGTGTCCTTGCCCGGATCCACGCTCGAATTACGCCGTGCGCTCGAGTTCTGGCCGCTGCTGGGCGACGCGGCCAGCCCCGAACAAGGCGGCACCTCGCGCCTCGTCGACTCGAGCACCAAGCGGGTCGAACTGCGCCTGCGCCCCGACGACGACGATGTGGCGGGGGATTGGCGCGAATGGGAGGCAAGCGTGCGCGGCGTTGTTCTTCCGTGGCGAAGCGAGCACGACGAACATGGCGAGCTGAGAGTGTACGCGCTTCGTTATCGCAGCTTTGCCCCGTTCGCGGGTCTGCATCCGTCGCTCGGTGCCCAGACCCCGATCAAGCTTGCACTGCGCCATCCAACCCGCGGGCTGGAGCGCACGATCGTCCTGCACGAATGGAAGCCAGGCAACGAACCCTACCCCGGCCTGCCCGACGATCTGGCCGACGCCGCAGCCCGCCGCAGCGAGCGGATCGAAGTTCTGGAAGGGATGCCCGATCAGAGCACCATGGCCGACGACGAGTCGCGCCAACGTCAGATCGCGCGCGGGCTGGGCGAATACTGCTTCGACCTGCGCTACCTGGGCTGATGGTGGTCTTGAAAACCCTTCAGACACGGGCGCGCGGCATCCTATATTCCGCACCCCCTTGGCCGGCTGCTACACTGAACTGCATCCCACGTCGTTCTGGAGTCTGCGATGAAGATTGACCTTGCTGCTTTCCGCCTGAACGCGCTCAGCACCCTGACCACCAGAGGTAGTTCGGCCGAGCGCGGCGGCTCGGGGACCACCGATTTTCTCAGTGCGCTGATGAACGCTAAGAGCGCGCTGGCTGGCGGCACATCGGCGAGCGGTGGCGTCACCAGCTTGGCGGGCGGCCAGGCCACGCAGCTCGACTCGATCATGGCCGAACTCGAGGCCAGCAACACCGCCTTTCTGCAGCGCTACAACGCCCGGGTAAAGAACATCGGCGCCGAGGCCGACGTCCTCACCCAGTTGCGCACCCGCGTCGCCGAGCTCGGCACCGCCAGCCAGGGCTTGGAATCGCTATCGGCCGCCAGTATTAACAACGACATCAAGTCGGCACTGCAGAGTTTCATCACCCGCTACAACGCCTGGGACAGCGAGTTCGACCCCTATTTCGAAGACGGCGCGCTGCTCGACGACAACACCGCTGGCGAGGTTGCACGGTTCTCGCTCAAGCGCGAAATCGGTTCCATCTTTCATGGCGCCGGCAACGGCGGCTTCGCCAAGGGTCTCACCGACATGGGCGTGAGCTTCACGCC
Organism: Zoogloeaceae bacterium; assembly: GCA_016790005.1. Taxonomy (GTDB): domain Bacteria; phylum Pseudomonadota; class Gammaproteobacteria; order Burkholderiales; family Rhodocyclaceae; genus UBA2357. The sequence continues at coordinate 16,227 of JAEUNS010000170.1, read as the reverse complement.
CGATGGTCAGTTGCAGCTCGATGAAACCGCCTTCGACGCTGCCATTTCAGCCAACCGCACGAGCGCGGTGCAGACGCTGACCAACGTCGCCAAAGCCTTCGGCGATGCCGCCGAAATGCTCGCCTCCGACGGCCACCTGCTCGATCGCCGCATCGACAACGCCGAACGCGCAGCGAGCTGGGCAGATGCCAACCAGCGCAAACTCGAAGCCGAGTTCGGCCCTGGCGCGGTGTATACAAGAATGGGCAAGAGTTGGACCTGAGCGCGTTTCAGCCACCCTCCCGAGTCGATCGCCCTCGTCGGCCGGACGGCATAAGTGACTTGCTGAGAATGCCCTGAAGGCAGGCACCGATAACGTCCTCGACAAATCATCAAGTGCGGCTTGAATTCTGGCCTTTTTCGCCTATCATCTCATCCATACAGCTATTTTTGTCCAAGACAAAGAGTTTTGCGTAGCGCACTCTAGTGCGTCTTCCTGCATCTGGATGGGTGTTCCATGACTTACAGCGTCGTCTGGTTCAAGCGCGACCTGCGGTTGCACGATCATGCAGCACTGACGGCTGCCGCCTCGCGCGGGCCGGTGCTGTGCCTCTACATCGTCGAACCCAGCATGTGGGCGGCGGGTGACGCTGCGCGCCAGCACTACCATTTCATACTGGAAAGCCTGCGTGAGGTTTATCGAATGCTGCGCACGCTGGGTGGGCGGCTGCATGTAGTGAGCGGAGAGGCGACGGAGGTACTGACCCGGCTGCACGCGGCAGCCCCCTTCGATGCCCTCTTTGCACATGAGGAAACCGGCAATGATCTGAGCTTTCAGCGTGACCGGGCGGTCGCGCGGTGGTGTCGGTCAAATGGTGTGCAGTGGCGGGAGTTTCAGCAGTTCGGCGTGGTTCGCCGCCTGCAAAGCCGGGACGAGTGGCAGGCGCGCTGGGAAGCCTTCGTCGGCACCGCCTCGTTGCCGCTACCCGCAGCGCTACGCTTCGTGGCACTCCCCTGGGCCGACTCGCCACCCCCCGATGCCGATGCCCTGGGTTTGCCCTCAACGGAGCCGCCAATGCGCCAACGAGGCGGACGGACATCGGCCTTGCACACGCTCGAGGACTTCCTGGGCGAGCGCAGTCAGCAGTATCGCGGCGGTATCTCGTCGCCGCTCTTGGCTCCAAGCGCTTGCTCGCGGCTATCCCCTTATATCGCGTTCGGCTGCCTGAGCCTGCGCGAGGTGGTGCAGGCAACACGCCTGCAGATCGCCCAACTACCGCCGTCTGCGGCCCGGCACCGCGCAGGCCTGAACGCCTTCATCAGCCGGCTGTACTGGCACTGTCACTTCATCCAGAAGCTCGAAAGTGAACCCGAACTGGAATACCGCAACCTGCATCGTGGCTACGACGGCTTGCGCGAAGCGGACTGGAACCCGGAACACTTCGCCGCGTTGGCCGCAGGGCGCACCGGCTGGCCACTGGTGGATGCCTGTGTGGCCATGCTGCGCGAAACCGGCTGGCTGAATTTCCGCATGCGCGCGATGCTGGTTTCGGTCGCGGCCTATCCGCTTTGGCTTCACTGGCGCCGCGTTGGCGCCTGGCTGGCACGGCAGTTTCTCGACTACGAACCGGGCATCCACTGGCCGCAGATGCAGATGCAGTCGGGCACTACCGGCATCAACATCCCGCGCATCTATAACCCGATCAAGCAGGCCCGCGACCACGACCCGCAAGGCCGTTTCGTCCGTCATTGGCTGCCCTACATGCAACAGGTCCCCGACAGCTGGCTGTTCGAGCCGTGGCGGATGCCGGCCGAACTGCAACAACGCCTCGGCCTCACCCCGAACGTCGACGTCCCGCAACCGCTGGTCGGGCTCGAACAGGCCACCCGCCAGGCGCGCCAACGCCTATACGCGCTGCGAGCCGATCCTGCAGTGAAAGCGGCCAAACCGGCCATCGTCGACAAGCATGGCTCGCGCAAGCGGCCACCCCGGCCACGCGCGGGCAAATCCGCGTCGCGCAACGCCAGCATCGCCCAATTGAACCTGGCGCTCTGAATGGGCATGCGCAAGAAAGCCGACCTGCCGAGCAAGCCCTGCGCATACTGCGGCCGCCCTTTTGCGTGGCGTAAGAAGTGGGCACGCTGCTGGGACGAGGTCCGCTACTGCTCCGAGCGTTGTCGGAACTCAGGCCGAAAGACCGCATGAAAACGCTACGCCTCATCCTCGGTGACCAACTCAACCCGCAGCACGGCTGGTTCGCCAAACGCGATCCCGATGTGCTCTATGTGATGATGGAGGTGCGTCAGGAAACCGACTATGTGCTGCACCACGCCCAGAAGATCCTCGCGATCTTCGCCGCAATGCGCGACTTCGCCGGCCAGCTGACGGCAGCCGGCCACCGGGTGCGCTACATTGCGATCGACGATGCCGACAACCGCCCGTCGCTGACCGCCAACGTGGATCATCTCATCGCAAACCATGCGATCGAACGCTTCGAGTACCAGGCGCCCGACGAATGGCGGCTCGACCGGCAACTGGCCGACTACGCACGAGCGCTGCACCTTCCCACCGCAATGGTCGACAGCGAGCACTTTCTCACTGCCCGAGAGGACGCCGCCGAACTGTTCGCCGATCGCCAGCACTGGCTGATGGAGCACTTCTACCGCCACATGCGCAGCCGTCATCGGGTGCTGCTGCAGGATGACGGCCGGCCGCTGGGCGGCCAATGGAACTTCGACCATGACAATCGCAAGCCCTGGCCGGGCCTGCCGCACGAACCGGCAGACTGGCGTCAGGGGCACGACCACCGCGCGCTGTGGCGGCGCATCCAGGCCGCGGGGGTGACGAGCTTCGGTGAACCGAACGCTGGCGATCTGCGCTGGCCGTTGAACCGCAGCGAAGCGCTGACTTACCTCGACGCTTTCATCGAGCATGCGCTGCCATACTTCGGCACCTACCAGGACGCACTCAGTTATCGTGCGTCACGGCTGTTCCATTCGCTGCTGTCCTTCGCCCTCAACACCAAGATGCTCGGCCCGCACGAGGTCATCGCCCGTGCCGAAGCCGCCTTTCGCGATGGCTCCATTCCGCTGGCCGCCGCCGAGGGCTTCATCCGCCAGATTCTGGGCTGGCGCGAGTACGTCCGCGGTGTGTATTGGGCCAACATGCCCGGCTACGCTGTGCTGAACTTCTTCGATCACCATCGCCCCCTCCCCCCCTGGTTCTGGACCGGGCAGACCCGAATGCGCTGCCTCGCCCACAGCATCGGTCAATCTCTCGAACAGGCCTATGCCCACCACATCCAGCGCCTGATGGTGATCGGCAACTTCGGCCTGCTCGCCGGACTGGACCCGGCCGCCCTGCATCGCTGGTATCTCGGGGTGTATATCGACGCCTTCGAATGGGTCGAACTGCCCAACACCCTCGGCATGAGCCAGTTCGCTGACGGTGGTCGCCTGGCGACCAAGCCCTATGTCTCCAGCGCGGCCTATGTCGACCGCATGAGCGACTACTGCAAGGGCTGCCACTACGACAAACGTGAGCGTACCGGCCCGCGGGCCTGTCCGTTCAATGCGCTGTACTGGAACTTCTTCGACCGTCACCGCCCGCAACTCGAGGGCAGGCCCCGCTTGTCCATGGTCTTCCGCCAACTCGACCGCATGAGCCCATCGGCCCTGTCCGAGCTCAGGCAAAAAGTGGTGAGCCTTGGAGATTTCGAAGAGGTGTGACGGGCCAGGGTTACCGGTGGGCCGGCCCGTGTTCTCGACGAAGACATCGGCCACGGTCGCAACGGGGCTCGCCACATGACCAGGTCGATGCTCGTGACCGATCAGCAATTATTTTTCGTCTCCCCATTCCATCGGGCGTGCATTTGACAGATGATCCATAGATGGCGCAATGCAGCAAACTGTGCGTAGACGTAATACAAACATGATGCTGTGGCGCGTCAATGGAATGATCTGGCGGGCTCGCTTCGTTGTTCGCGTCGCCTGGTCATTCGAATTCTCACCAAGGTGACCAAATGGAGATATTCATGCCTGAACAATCCCCCGCCTCCCCCCGCGTATCGCAGACGCTCATTGTTGCCATAGGGCTTCTTGGTAGCGCCCTTCCGCTGTCGGCTCATGCTCTTCCTCCTTTGCCCGCCCTTGATATTGACGTGAGCCAGACCTCCATCTCGGGCATTTCATCAGGTGGATTCATGACCGTTCAGTTTCAGGTCGCCCATTCATCCATTGTGAAAGGCGCCGGGGTCGTGGCGGGCGGACCGTTCAACTGTTCTCAGGCGGACGTGATGCGTGCCGTCGCGAGTTGTTCATGCACGGGCGAACCGTCCGTACCCTGCGCCGTGACCGAAACCAGTGCGGATGTCCCATCACTGGTCGCCGATGCGCAGGACATGGCGAGCAAGGGCCTCATCGATCCGCCCGAAAACCTGGCGGGGCAGCGCATCCTGACGGTGTCGGGCGCCAAGGACACGCTCGTTCCGCCCGCGATCGCGGAACAACTGTCGGCCTTCTATGGCGCCATGGGGGTGCCTGCGGCCAACCTTGAGCCGGTCAGCCTTGCGAATGCCGGGCACACCATGCCCACCAGAAACTTCGGGATCAGTTGCAGCAAGGAGTCAGAGCCGTACATCGGCAAATGCGAATACGACGCCGCGGGCGAAATCCTCAACTGGATCTACGGTTCGCTGACGCCCCCGGGGCCCAAGCCAGCTGGCAAATTCATCCAGGTTGACCAGAGGGCCTATATTCCTGGAGAAGACGCTGGCCTGTTCAACTGGAGCACCGGGCTAGACAACAGCGCCTGGGTGTACGTTCCGGATAGTTGTGCCAAGGGCGAGAAGTGCCGGGTTCACGTTGCGCTCCACGGCTGCAAACAGGGCCAGAGCTATCTTCCCCTCACGCCTCCACCCGGCGGCGGTTTGTACAACGGAACCACCTTCGTCAAGAACACCGGCTATGACCGCTGGGCCGACAACAACAATCTCGTGATCCTCTATCCCCAGGCGGTGTCGATTCCGTTCAAGAATCCCAATGGTTGCTGGGACTGGTGGGGCTATACCGGGGATGACTACGCCACCAAGGAAGGTGTGCAGATCCGTACCCTGCGCGCAATGGTGGATGCACTCGCAGCTGGTGCAAAGTAAGCTCGGGACACCGCTTCGACCAACTCGACTTGCGGTGTGCCGAGCCAATTATCTGACCAGCCTGTATGTGGATCACAGATCCGAGACAGGCGAGCTGTGAGATGCTGCAAGGTGCTGGCTCCAGGGAAACACGCCCTGCGTCAGCGCCTTGCACAGCGAGTGGGTCAGAGACCGAAGTCGGCCGGCTCCAGCCCGAGTTCCGAACACATCCTGCGCACCACACCTTGTTCATCTTCATCGAAGCTGCCGTCGGCAGACCCGATCGCGCAGCACACGCGGATGATCAATTGCGCTTGCGGCTTGCCCTTGAAGCGGGCGACCGCCTGCATGGCTTCGCCAGTGCCGATCGTGGTGTCGAAATCGAACTTCTCGACGTATTTCTGGAACTGCTTGATCACATCGTTCTGATCGAACACCTTGAGTTGGTCGGACGTTCGCAGATAACCCATCAGTTTCTGCTTCTCCTGAGCCGAGATGGTGCCGTCGGAATAGGCCACCATTGCGCTGCCGGCGACGATTGCATCGAGGAAGTCTTTCGACTTGAACTTCGTGATCTCGGTGTTGATCGCTTCGCGCGCATCGGTAACGTTTTTCTTAAGCCAGTCGGTGAATGCCATGTGTGACTCCCTTGATTAGAATGGGTGCTACAAAATCTCAAGCCGCCGGCTGATCGTCCTTACCGTCCTCTTTCCCGTCTCCCGGGAAAATAAAGGATGCGACCACCCCGCCAATCAGCGTCAAGAGCACGATTGAAAGACTCCAGCCCGGCGTGATGTGAAAGCCGGTGTCGCCGATCGCGTGGTTCCAAGACTGCAGCGTCATCTTTGCACCAATGAAGAATAGCAGGAAGATAACCGCTTTCTCCAGGTGAACCAGATATTTGGTCAAGGCTGCCAGCACAAAATAGAGGCTGCGCAAGCCGAGAATCGCAAAGATCATCGCCGCATAGACCAGCAACGGTTCCTGTGTAACCGCGATCACCGCTGGCACCGAATCAAACGCAAACGCAATATCCGAGGTTTCGATCGCAATCAGGCACAGAAACGCCGGGGTGGCATAAAAGGCCCCGGGACGGGTCAGATTGACGCCCTGCTCCTTCGCAATTTCCTGGATCTCATGATGACGCACAAAGAAGCGCTCGAGATGAAGGCGGGTGTAGATCGGGATCATCCTGCCGGTCAGGCGCACGCTCCAATGCTCGGCGTAGTCTTCGATCTCTTCGTCGCCCCCCTTGTTCTGCAGCATCTTCACGCCGCTCCAGATCACGAACGCGGCAAACAGGAATCCGACCCACGGACTCGCCAGGAACAGTCCGGTGCCAATCATCACGAAGATCGCGCGGAACACCAGCGCCCCCAGGATGCCGTAATAGAGAATGCGGTGCTGCAAGATGCCCTTGATGCCGAACGAGGCGAAGATCGCCATGAACACCATCAGGTTGTCGATCGAGAGCGACTTCTCGAGCGCATAGCCGGCCAGGTAGAGATCGGCCCATTCCTTGCTGAAGCGCAGCCAGAGATAGACATAGAAGGCAAGCGCGAGACCCACCCAGAAGACTGACCAGCGACCTGCGTCTGCGAGTGAAATATCGGTGCTTTTTCGATGCGCAAAGAGGTCGAGATAGACCGAAACCCCGACCACGGCCAGAAAAATCACGATCGTTTCTAGGGGAAAACCAAAATGACCCAACATTTATGTACTCAATTCCCGGTTCAGGCATAGCAAACCCGCTCAACCGGGTATTGAGCGGGTTACAAGGTCAGGTTAGTTTTGCGTCCGGCGATACCAGATGATCCGGCGCGAACGTTATTCTCCACGAGTTCGAGCTTGTTTGCACTCGATATGCAGTGCCAGGGCGAAGGCCCTGCTGCGCGACGAAAATCCGTTTGCAGCCGTTCAGAGCATGACCCGGGCAAGGGCCAGGACCAGCACCGCATAGATCGCCGCCATCAGGTCATCCACCATCACGCCGAATCCGTTCTTGAAGCGTTGGTCCAGCCATCCGATCGGCCAAGGCTTGACGATGTCGAATAACCGGAAGGCCGCGAAGGCCGCCAGCCACCAGGCCCAGTGGTGCGGAACCGTCATGAGCACCATGCAGTAGGCAACGATCTCATCCCATACGATGCCGCCATGATCTGCAACACCGAGGGCACGCCCCGCGACATCGCAGACATGGCAACCGAACGCAAACAGCAAGGCGATGATTAACCACTGCAGTGCAACATCGAGCGGACTCAGGAGCAGAAAAAGTGGAAACCCGACGATTGTTCCGACCGTGCCCGGTGCAACCCGACTGAGTCCGGTGCCGAAACCGAGCGCGATGAAATGAAGTGGATGAGCCAACAAAAAACCCTGAGGAATGGGCGAAGACTTCATGGCGGCGAGACTCTCGGTGCAGGCGGATTCAAAGGCGGGCTGCTCAGGTACATTTCAACACATGTTCATGACTGGTAAGATTCGAGGACGCGACTGCCTGGACGAACCATGAATTGGTCAATCGCACGGCGTGTGAGCGAGCCGGGATACGGATACCCGCCGGCGCAACATCGTACACGCAATTCGTCTTCTATAATCGGGAGCACGACGGGGTGAGGAACTGTCAGCACTTTGGCTCACCGTGTCTTCAGGCAACCCTGTCCTCGTAACCCACTTTCAACCAAAGAGGAATACGCACATGGCAATTAGTCTGAAAAAGGGTGGCAACATCAGTTTGTCGAAAGAAGCGCCGAGCATGAAGAAGATGCTCGTCGGGCTGGGCTGGGACATCCGGGCAACCGATGGCGACGCCTTCGACCTCGACGCGAGCGTTTTCCTGCTAAACGCCAGCGGCAAGGTTCGCTCCGACGCCGACTTCATTTTCTACAACCAGCCCAAGTCGAGCGACGGCAGCGTCGAGCACACGGGCGACAACCGCACCGGCGAGGGCGCAGGCGACGATGAATCGGTCGTCATTCAACTCGACAAGGTTCCGGCGGATGTCGAGAAGATCTCGGTGTGTGTCACCATTCACGATGCCGAGGCAAAGCGCCAGAACTTCGGCATGATCTCAAGCGCCTATGTGCGCTGCGTGAATGCGGATTCCAGTGTCGAGGTGGCGCGCTACGACCTGTCGGAAGACGCCTCGGTCGAAACCGCGATGATCTTTGGCGAGATCTATCGCCATTCGGGCGAGTGGAAGTTCAAGGCAATCGGACAAGGCTTCAACGGTGGCCTTGGCCCCCTGGCCAAGAACTTTGGCGTAAATGTCTGAATACTGATCCGATCAGGGCTTGGCGTTTTGCCGAGTCCATTCGATGACCGAGGTGGAGCCATGGATATTGCACGCGGGCAGCGCATCAGGCTGCAGGACCTGATTTCTTCCGGGACGCGCTTCACACTTGAACTGCGGCTGGATACAGGTGGCCTTTCCGTCGATGCGGCCTGCTTCGGTCTCGATGCCGCCAAAAAGCTTTCCGATGAAAGCTACATGACGTTCTTCAATCAACCGGTCACGCCCTGCGGAGGCGTTAGCTTCGTCGGCACAGGCCGCTTCGAGTTCGATCTGGAACGGCTTCCGCCGACTATCGCGTCTCTCGTGGTGACCCTCGCCATCGATGGCCCCGGCATGATGAACGGCTTGCGACCGAGCGCATTGCACGTGGTGAATGAGGGCGTCGAGGTTGCGTCGCACCGGTTCGATGGTTCGGCTTTCGCGGCCGAGCGGGCGCTCATGCTGCTTGAACTCTATCGCAAGGACGGTGTGTGGCGTCTGAACGCGATCGGCCAGGGCTTCAACGGCGGGCTCGACGCGTTGATCGTGCATTTTGGCGGTACCGTGGCCGAACCCGAGGCGAGCCCCGCGCCGACTGCCTCTGCACCACCACCCGCTCCAGTGCCCACCAGTTCAGCCATATCGCTCGAAAAGCGGGTCGAGAAGGAAGCACCGCACCTGATAAGCCTGGTAAAAAAGGTCGGCGTATCGCTCGAGAAGGCTGGTCTGAGCGGCCACAGGGCACGTGTGGCGCTGTGTCTGGATATTTCGGCATCGATGTCACGTTTGTACTCATCCGGCCAGATGGCGGCATTCACCGATCGAATACTTGCCCTCGCAGCGCGATTCGATGACGACGGCGAACTCGACGTCTTCCTGTTCGGTACCAGCGTTCAACAGCCCGAACCGATGGACCTCGCGAATTCGCGTGGCTACGTCGATGGCCTGATGCGACGCTTCAAGCTTGAAGGCGGCACCTACTACGGCGCCGCGATGAAGGCCATTCGCCGACATTACTATCCGCAGGGAGGGCGCAACGGCAAACCGATCGCAGACAAGATGCCGGTGTATGTGATGTTCGTGACCGATGGGCAAACGATGGACGAAAAGCTCTCGGAGGAGCAAATTCGCGAAGCAAGCTTCGAACCGATATTCTGGCAGTTCATGGGCATTGGCAAGTCAAACAAGAGTGGCAATAGCAAGAAGAAGGGGTTTTTCGCGCGTCTTCTGGAAACCGATTTTTCGTTTCTCGAGAAGCTCGATACCCTTGAGGGTCGCCATATCGACAACGCCAATTTCTTTTCCGTCGAAAAGCCCGATCAGGAATCCGACGAAGACCTCTATGAGTTGCTGCTTTTGGAGTACAAGGCCTGGCTCCCCCTCGCCCGCCAGCGGGGCTTGCTCGTCTGACGAAAAGGTTACCGTCGATTGGCTCACTCAGATCGGGCGTGCCGGCTTGACTTCCATCGACCCGCCTACAAGGTAATGCCGCATTACTCAACACCATATATAGTCACGCCTTCCGGAGGCCAGCGGCAAGCGAGTCGCGGCCAGTTTCACCCTCAATCGAATCAGGAGCAACAGCCATGGCAGTGAGTCTGCAAAAAGGTCAGAAGATCTCCCTCAACAAGGAGTCGGGCAGCACCCTGAGCAAGATCGTGATGGGGCTGGGTTGGGATGCGGTCAAGAAATCCGGCTTCTTGGGTTTTGGCGGCGGAAGCGCCGAAGTCGATCTCGATGCATCGTGCCTGCTGTTCGACGAAAGCGGTGCCATGGTCGACGCGGTGTGGTTCCGTCAATTGCGCAGCAAGGATGGCAGCATCCAGCACTCCGGCGATAACCGCACCGGCGAGGGTGACGGCGACGACGAGCAGATCAAGGTCGACCTCGACCGCGTGCCGGCCAACATCAAGTCGCTGGTGTTCACGGTGAACTCCTTCACCGGTCAGAATTTCGCGCAGGTGGCCAATGCCTATTGCCGCATCCTCGACGGTGCGAACAACAAGGAGGTTGCCCGTTACGACCTGTCGGTGCAGGGTTCGCACAACGCCCAGGTGATGGCCAAGTTGTATCGCCATGGCGGCGAATGGAAGATGCACGCCATTGGTGAGAACGGCGTCGGCCGCACCTTTGATGAACTCCTGCCCCAGATCAAGCCCCACCTGTGAAATCAAGCATGACCCGCGTCTGGTTCAACAAGACCTTCTCGTCCGTATATGGCGCCCTGAACCTCATTCGTCAGGGCGACACCTCGGAAACGTATCGACTGATCTGCTCCAGCCCCAACCCGCATGCGATCGCTCCGCTCGCAGCCCATGAAGCTGCCCTGGAGCCGAGCGGACTGAAGGGCGCGGAGTATGTCGACTGGTGCCTCGCCTTCTGTCGCGAGCAACATGTCGACATCTTCGTGCCAGGCAAGGAGGCGAGCCTGGTCGGTAGCCGGCGGGACGCGTTCGATGCCATCGGCACGCGGGTCATGAGCGCCGCACCACCCGCGGCGCTCGACCTCCTCCACAACAAGGCCGAGTTCTACGCGACGGCCAGTGCGCCGACCGCGCCCTCGCCCGAGTTCGCGGTGTTCGAGTCTCTCGAGCAGTTCGACGAAGCCTATGCGCGCATGCGCGCCGACCACCCCATGCTGTGCATGAAACCGTCAGTTTCGGTTTACGGTATCGGCTTTCGCAAGATTCTCGAAGACCGCTCCGGCTTCGACCTCTTGATGGCCGGCGACGCCTACCGCATCGACCTTCGTTCGCTGCGCGAACTCCTCGAGCGTGCCACCTCGTTTCGCCCAATGCTGCTGATGCCTTACCTCGCCGGACACGAATTCAGCGTCGATTGCGTGGCTGAAGACGGCGTGCTGGTGTGTGCCGTCGCGCGATGCAAGCCCCTGGTGGCCGGCGCAGGTCAGGAGATCGTGGTCCGCGAAGACATCCAGCAAGCCTGCACCGACCTGGTGGCGCAGTTTGCACTCAACGGCAATGTGAACATCCAGTTTCGCGAAGGCGACGAGGGTCTGCGGGTACTCGAGATCAACCCACGCATGTCGGGTGGCATCGCGATGGCGAGTCTCGCCGGGCCCAACCTGCCCTACCTCGGTCTGGCCGTGTTCGATTGCGGTCGCACGGCGGTCGACGTGCCCGCGATCGAGGCCGGCCTGCGCGTTGGCGAGGTCACCCAAGCCCTGAGGTTGGCGTGACCGCTGCGGTAATGAGTGCGGCCAGCGTTGCGCGAAGCGTCTTTACCGCTGACCTGCCGACCGGGAGACTCACCCTCACGATCGAATCGTCCCGCCAGCCGGTGGAAGACCTGCTCGGATTCGCTGCACGCGCCAATCCGCGCAGGGCCTTTCTGTTTCTGAGCAAGATCCTGGGCAAGCACTACCCGGTGCGCCCGGCCGACATGGCCGCAACCCATCGCGCCCTCGCCGAAGACGTGCCGACCGCGGACGGCCCGGTGGTCTTCATCGGCATGGCCGAGACCGCGACAGGCCTCGGGCAAGGCGTATTCGAGGCCTGGATCGCAGCGCACCCGGAGATGCAGGCCCTCTACCTGCAAACGACACGCTATCGGGTCGATCAGGCGCAACGCCTGGATTTCGACGAGGCGCACAGCCATGCGCCACGCGTCTTTGTGCACCTTCCAACGGATCCGGACAGCCTTGGCATGTTCGCCACCGCGCGCCTGGTGGTGCTGGTGGATGACGAACTGAGCACCGGCAATACCTTCGTCAACCTTGTTGCAGTGCTGCGCAAGGAAATGCCGAGCCTCGCCGGCGTGCATCTAGCCACGCTGGCCGACTTCATGGGCGCCACACGCCGGCTCGAACTCGGCGCAGTGATGGGCCTGCCCTGCTCGGTTGGCGCATTGATGCGCGGTTCGTGGCAGTTCGAGAACAACGGCGCCACCGTCGCGGCCACGGCTGCCCAGTGTGCCGAAGGCCATGAGGTGAGCCTGACCGACGCCGGCTATGGGCGACTCGGGCGCAAGCGGCGACTGTTTGCCAGCGCCGAACTCGTCAGCACCCTGAGGGCAGAGGCGGTCTCCGGAACTACGCTGGTGCTGGGCACCGGCGAGTTCATGCACCCCGCTTTCGTGCTCGGTCGCGCACTCGAAGCCGCTGGGCTGGACGTACGGGTGCAGGCAACGACCCGCTCGCCGATACTATGCTGGGGCGCGGTACGCAACGCGCTTGCAGTGCCCGACCCTTACCATGAAGGCATCCCCAATTTCGTCTATAACGTCTCGCCGGGTCAATACGCTCGGGTGCTGATCTGTCACGAGACCGCCCCCGACGCCACCCTTTTTGAACTCGCCCGTCTTCTCGAAGCGCGCCTGATCCACTTTCAGCCCGATGACCATGCCGAAGAAGTTCCTGTTTGCTGATCTGGACGACACCCTGTTCCAGTCCCACAAGAAATGCCCACCGGAAACACCGCTCGTGCCTGCCGCCTATCTCAAGGACGGCAGCGCGCATTCGTTTCTGACCCCGACACAGGAAAGCGTGCTGGATCTTTTCAGGCGCGAGATGGAGGTGATACCGGTCACCGCCCGCAATGCCGACGCCTACAGCAGGGTCAGGCTAGGTTTCAGCGCTGGTGCAGTGGTGAACTACGGTGGCGTGATACTCGACCCGGACGGCACGCCCGAGGTCGAATGGCTGAACCGCAGCCGCGCACTGGCTGGCCAGACGCTTCCCGAGCTCAACGCCATCCTGAGCACGCTGGGCGTATGGGCCTCAAGCATTGGTGCAAAGCTGCGCATTCGCATCATCGAAGACTTCGGGGTGCCGTTCTACGTCTGTGCGAAGAGCGAAGAAGGCGATGAAACTGCGCTCGATCCGATCGAAGCGCGCGCCCGTGCACAATGGGGCGGACCGGGTTCGCCGGTCTCCGTGCATCGCAACGGCAACAACTTCTCGGTCTTGCCGGCGTGGCTGGACAAGCGCCATGCGGTCGAGCATCTGGCCGAGCGCCTGCGCGCGATCCACGGCGAGATCGTCACCTTCGGAATGGGCGACAGCCTCTCCGACCTCGCGTTCATGAGCGCCTGCGACTATGCACTGGTGCCCCGGCGCAGCCAGATCAACCGTCTGCTGGTAAGCGCATGATGTTTCACGGCTCATATCGCCCCGCCGACGTCGAGTTTCTGCTGAAGCCGATCGAGATTGCGTTCATCACCGACCTCGCGCACAAAGAGACGCTGATTCAGTCGGGGCGGCGCCACTACAGCGAGATGCTGTCACCCGAGCGGGTGCCCTCGGAGCACTACCTGGCCTTGTTTCACAAGGCGCATGCCACCAACCGTGAGCGCCTCGCGCGCGATTGCCTGCGGCTTGCAAGCCTTCTGTACGAGCGTCACGGGCCCGACCTCTGCATCGTCTCGCTCGCACGCGCAGGCACACCTGTCGGCGCGATCGTTCGCCATCTGATCGCGCGTATCCATGGCGGCCGACCCAGCCACTACTCGGTTTCGATCATCCGTGACCGCGGCATCGACGAACTGGCGCTCGACGAGATTTTGGCGCGCGGCCACGACCCGGCATCGATCGCGTTCGTCGACGGCTGGACCGGCAAGGGCGTGATCAGCCGCGAGCTCACCCACGCGGTCGGACGCTACAACACGAGCCGCAAGGTCTGCATCGACCCGGGCCTGAATGTGCTGACCGACCTGGCCGGCTCGGCAGCACGCACGGCCTCCGGCGAGGACTACCTGATCGCGTCCAGCATTCTGAATTCAACCATCAGTGGCCTGGTCAGTCGCTCGATTCTCAACGAGGCGATCCGGCCTGGCGATTTTCACGGCTGCGTCTTCTTCACCGAATTTGCACCGCATGATCTATCGCAGTGGTTCGTCGACGACATGGTCACGGCGGCACTCGAGCTCGACCCCGCCACGCTGCCGCCTACGCCGGCACGCGCCGAACTCGCCGCCGTCTCGCGCGACTACATGGCGTACGCGAAGGCGCGTTATGCAATCGACGACGACAACCTCATCAAACCCGGCATCGGCGAAGCGACCCGGGTTTTGCTGCGGCGCAACCCGGAGCGTGTCATCGTTCGTGACGTCGGGTGCGAACGCGTGGCACACTTGGTCGCCCTGGCTACAGAGAAATCCGTTCCGGTCGAAAACGACGCCGGGCTTCCCTATCATGCCGTATCCATCATCAGGAGCGCTGGCGATGCGTGATGTCACCGAACTCGGGGCGAGCCTGTATGTGCCTGCGACCCGACCAGATCTCAACCTGATCACCCGCGGTGAGCGCCTGGGCCAGGTGCGCTCGCTCATCTTCTGCACCGAAGACGCGGTCAACACCGCCGATGTGCCCTTCGCACTCGAAAACCTGCGCCAGTCGCTGGGTGCGATGCGTTGCACCAGCCCGCGGATGCGTTTCGTGCGAGTGCGCAACCCGGCCGTGCTCGCAGCCGTGCTTGCGATGCCGGGGGCCGAGCGGCTCGACGGCTTCGTGCTACCCAAGGTTACACGTGCGGTGCTGCCCGAGTATCTCGACCTGTTGCGTGGCCACAGCCAGCTGATCATGCCGACCCTCGAAACCCGCGAGGTGTTCGAAGAACGCGAAATGCTCGGATTGCGTCGGATGCTCGAACGCGACGCGGTGCGCGAGCGGGTACTGACCCTACGTATCGGCGGCAATGATCTATTCTCGCTACTCGGCATGCGCCGCCCGCGTGGGCGCACGCTATACCAGACCTCGTTGGGGCCGGTGATCGCGCGTCTGGTCACCACCTTCAGGCCGAGCGGGCTCAATCTGAGCGCACCGGTGTTCGAGTACCTCGAAGATGCGCAGACACTTCAGCGGGAGGTCGAGGAAGACCTCGCCCACGGCCTCATCGGCAAAACCGCCGTGCACCCGGACCAGGTGCCGGTCATCGAGGCCTGCTACCGGGTGCATGCCGCAGATCTCGAGATGGCCGAGCTCATTCTCAGCGACGATGCGCCGGCGGTGTTTCGCATGCATGACGCGATGTGTGAGCCCGCCACCCATCGCAACTGGGCCGAGCGGCTGCGCAAGTCGGCAAAGTGCTTCGGCCTGCACGACTGCCCGAAGGGCAGCGGCTTGGCGGCATAGTCGGAATACTTGAAGCATGCCGGCGCCACCCGCATCGCATGCTGCACTCCCACAATTCAAGGGCGGCCTGTCCGCCCATTTGCAAGGACGACGAACATGCAGATTTCACGCGGACAGCGGCTCAAGCTCGCAGACCTGGGGCTGGATGGACAGCCGTTTTCGATTGCATTGACGCTTGCAAACAGCGGACTGGTGCTTGATAGCGCCTGTTTCGGGCTCGATGCGGCACGCAAGCTCTCCGACGACCGCTACATGACCTTCTTCAACCAGCCCGCTTCGCCCTGCGGTGCGGTCAAGCTCGCTGGCGACGGGCGCTTCGACTTCGATCTGGCGAAACTGCCCGCCTCGATCGAGTCGCTGACCATGACCCTGGCAATCGATGGTGCAGGCACCATGAGCAAACTCGGCAGTTGCGTGGCGACCCTCACCCGTGCCGGCTCCAACGCGGCCACCTACTCGTTCGATGGCAGCCAGTTCTCGGCCGAACGCGCGATCATGCTGCTCGAGCTCTATCGCAAGGATGGCCTCTGGCGCCTGAATGCCGTCAGCCAGGGATTCAACGGCGGGCTGGATGCCCTGGTTACCCATTTCGGCGGCAGCGTTGCCGACAAACCCGCGACGCCACCCGCGCCCCCCCCGCCGCCTGCGGCCAGCGCACAGCCGCCAAGCCCGCCGCCCGCCCCGCCGTCAAAGGTGTCGCTCTCGAAGATCACGCTCGACAAGCGCGGCGACCAGATCTCGCTCGAGAAGCG
>JAEUNS010000143.1 GCA_016790005.1 Zoogloeaceae bacterium | reverse complement strand
AATCCGCCGGGCGGTCGGGCCGCAGCTGACCGTGATTGTGGACAGCGGTTTTCGCCGCGGTGCCGATTTCGTCAAGGCGCGTGCGCTGGGTGCGGACGCGGCGATGTCGGGGCGGGCGACGCTGTATGGCCTCGCCGCCGGCGGACAGGCCGGCGCAGCAAGGGCGCTCGAGATCATCCGCAGCGAGATCGATCGGACCCTGGGCCTGCTGGGTGTGCCGAAGCTCTCGGATATTAACGCCGACATCCTGCGGATGCCGGCGTCGGCATCAGGTGCTCAAAGCGCCTGATCGAGTGCGCGCTCGAAGCTCGCGACGGTGCGATCGACATTGCACAGTTTGTCGAGCCCGAACAGGCCCAGCCGGAAGGTCTTGAAGTCGGGGCGTTCGTCGCATTGCAACGGCACGCCGGCGGCGATCTGCAGGCCTGCATCCATGAAGCGCTTGCCGGTACGGATATCGTCGTCGCTGGTGTAGCTCACCACCACGCCGGGGGCCTCGAAACCGGGCGCGGCGACGCTGACGATGCCTTTGGCCGCGAGCAGCCCACGTACCCGGCTGCCGAGCTCGAGCTGGCGCTCGCGCAGCCACGCAAAGCCGCGCTGGTCGGCCTCGTTCATGATGTCGCGCAGCCGCGCCAGGCCATCGGTGGGCATCGTGGCATGGTAGGCATGGGCACCCTGTTCATAGGTTTCCATGATCTGCAGCCATTTTTTGAGGTCGCAGGCGAAGCTGGTGCTGGTGGTGGCTTCGATGCGTGCGCGTGCGGCGGCGCTCATCATCACCAGGCCGCAGCAGGGTGAGGCGCTCCAGCCCTTTTGCGGCGCACTCACCAGGACGTCGACACCGGTGGCTTGCATGTCGACCCACATCGCACCCGAGGCGATGCAGTCGAGCACGAACAGCCCGCCGACCGCATGCACCGCGTCGGCCACGGCCCGCAGGTAGTCGTCCGGCAACATCATGCCGGCCGAGGTCTCGACATGCGGTGCGAACACGACGGCGGGGCGGTGCTCGCGAATCATCGTGACGACTTCGTCGATCGGCGCCGGGGCAAACGGTGATTGGGTTTCGTCGGCAAGCTGGCGGGCCTTGAGCACGATCGATTCGGACGGGATGTGCCCCATGTCGAAGATCTGGGTCCAGCGGAAGCTGAACCAGCCGTTGCGGATCACCAGGCACTTGGCGCCGGTGGCGAACTGGCGCGCGACCGCCTCCATGCCGAAGGTGCCGCTGCCGGGCACGATCGCGACCGAGTGCGCGTTGTACACCCGCTTGAGCGTGGCCGACAGGTCGCGCATGACGCCCTGGAAGCGCTTCGACATGTGGTTGAGGGAGCGGTCGGTATAGACGACCGAGTATTCGAGCAGGCCGTCGGGATCGACGTCGGGAAGCAGGCCGGGCATTTTGAGTCTCCTTGGTTTCGGCCCGAATCTAGTCGAAATCGGGTCAAAAGGGAACCGCGGTGAGCAGTTGGGGGTGTAGTGCGGCCTTCATGGTCAGCGGGGTGCGTGCAAGGACCGTCAGCGCACACCACCGCACCATAATTGCCATGGCGTTGTGTGCCTTCCTCACCTATTCTCAACTACGGAGTCGATAGGATCAGGCGTGTCGAACGCGCTGACAAGACCCGCAACCGATGAGCAAAAAAATACTCAGGGGACTAACGTATGGATACCAAGAGAACCACTGTCAGCCTGGCAGTAATGCTGGCGTTACCACTGCTCGCATCGAGCGCTGCTGCCTCGCCAGCCTGCGCTAATCGCGTCAACAACACCCAGGCCAAATTGCTTGAATGCGTGACCCTTGACGCGGTGCGTGAGCATCAGATGGTGTTTCAGGAGATTGCCGACGCCAACGGTGGCAATCGCGCCTCGGGTACACCGGGCTACGACGCAACTGTCGATTACCTGGCAGGCGAGCTCGAGGATGCCGGCTACGACGTGACCATACAGGCGTTCGAGTTCCAGACTTTCGTCAATCTGTCGCCGTCGCTGCTGGAATTGGTCTCACCAGCGCCCGCAGGGCCTGTCGCCAACAGCATTTTTTCGTATTCGGGCAGCGGTGACGTGACCGCGCCAGTTGCGGCACTGGCCGCTCCTCCGGCGGATCCGACACCGGGCTGCGAGGCCGCGGACTTCGCTGGCTTTCCGGCGGGCAGCATCGCGCTGATCAGCCGTGGGGGCTGTACTTTCGCGATCAAGGCTACCAATGCCTATGCTGCAGGATCATCGGGCGTGGTGATCTACAACAATGCCCCCGGTGTTTTGAACGGGACGCTCGGCACTGACTTTGCGCTGGCCATACCCGTAACCTCGGTGACGCAGGACGTCGGTCAACAGCTGGCTGCGACGGCAGGCCTCGTCATGCGCCTGAAGACCGACGTCTTCAGTGGTCTGGCCACGACGTACAACGTGCTTGCCGAAACCCGGAACGGCGATCCGGGCAACGTGATCATGGTTGGGGCCCATCTGGATTCGGTGGACGAGGGGCCGGGCATCAACGACAACGGTTCGGGTAGTGCGGCCGTGCTCGAAACCGCTTTGCAGATGGCCAAGGTCAAGCCGCGCAACAAGGTACGCTTTGCGTGGTGGGGCGCCGAGGAGTCGGGGCTGGTCGGGTCAAGACACTACGTCAACGGCCTGAGCGATGAGGAACGGGACGATATCGCGCTGTATCTGAACTTCGACATGATCGGGTCGCCGAACTATGTGCGATTTGTCTACGATGGCGACGGCTCGGCTTTCGAGCTTGAGGGCCCGCCGGGGTCCGATGTGATCGAGGCCTTTTTCGAGCGTTTTTATGCCGTCAGAGGGCTCGAGTCCGAACCGACCCAGATCAGCTTCCGCTCGGACTATGCAGCATTCTTTGATTTCGGCATCCCGTTCGGTGGTTTGTTCACCGGCGCCGAAGGCATCAAGAGCGTCGAACAGGAGGCGATTTATGGCGGCGTGGCAGGTGAGCAATACGATCCGTGCTACCACCTCGTCTGCGACACCATCGACAATGTCAGCCTGGAGGTGCTTGATCTGAATGCCGATGCGGTTGCCGCCGCCACCCTGCAATATGCGATGAACACCCAGGCGGTCAACGCCAGAAAGGGCAAGGGCAACTTCAAGCCACCGAAGGACATGGAGAACCTCGGCGCGTGGAAAGTCAGATAAGCCGCATGGCGTAAGACCCGGGCAGGGCTGATTGTTCCCTCATCCCCGGCCCCTGTCGGGCACACGGACAGGGGCCGGGGACACTATTTCAGCCATGTCCTTGATGTTGCCGCCTGACGAAAACGCCGAGCCCTTGCCGGTGAGTGGGTAGGGTCATGGTGGGCTCCTATGCATTCATGATGGCGCGGTTGATGATGATGCGCGCATCGACCACCGAATAGCCTTCGGGATACGCGATCACCGGATTGAGATCGAGCTCTGACAGCTGCGGATAGGCGGCGACGATACCCGAAACCTTCAGCAGCAGGTCGACCAGGGCTTCGGTGTCGACCGCAGGGTCGCCGCGCACACCCGCGAGAATCTTGCGGCCCTTGATCTGCTCAACCATGCCGCGCGCGTCTTCGCGCGACAACGGAATGGCGCGAAACGCGACGTCTTCGAGAATCTCGACAAAGATGCCGCCCAGGCCGAACATCAGCACCGGCCCAAAAATGGGGTCGCGCACCACCCCGATGATGATCTCGGTCCCCTTCTTCGCCATCGGCGTGACCAGCACCCCGCGAATGTCGGCGTTGGGGTCGTAGCGGTGGCAGGCGCTCATGATCTGGTCGTAGCCGGCCCGCAGGGCGGACTCGCCGATCAGGTTGAGCTTGACGCCACCGGCGTCGGACTTGTGCAGGATGTCTTTCGACACCACCTTCATCGCCACTGGCCGCTCACCAAACCCGGCGGCGATCTCGCCGAGTTCGTCGGCGGTGGCCGCGATCCGTTCGGGCTCTACCGTCACGCCGTGGGTGCGCAACAGCGACCTGGCCTCGTACTCGTACAGGTCGCGGCCTTCGTTGCTTGCGCGGGCAAACATGGCCAGCATCTCGTCGCTCGGCGTGACCGCCGCATGCAGGGGGCGGCCGTGTTGCTGCTGCAGGTAGAGGCCGCGTTCGGCGAGCGCCTGCAATACTCGCACCGCATGTTCGATCGAGGCATAGACCGGCAGTCCGGCCTCGTGCAGACGTCGCAGCGCGGGCGGTTTCACCGGGACGTAGAGGCTGTAGATCACCAGTGGCTTCGCGGTACTGCGGGCGAGTTCGATCATGGCCTCGGCGGCGCGCATCTCGCCGCCTAGCAGCGATTCGGCAAAGCGGGTGTGGTAGCCGCCGAACATGCCGACCAGGAATATTGCGTCGACATTGTCGTCTTCGGCCACGATCTGCATGCACCGGGCCAGGATCTCGGGATCGGCGTCAGAGGTGCCGGCCACATCGATCGGGTTGGCCAGCGAGGCCTGGGCGAACAGGATCTCACTGAGGCGATGCTGTGTGGCTTCGGACAGGGTGGCCAGTTCGAGGCCGGCATCGGACAGGCGGTCGGAAGTGATCGTGGCCTGGCCACCGCCGTCGGCGATCACCGCGATGCGCTTGCCGCGGGCCTTCTGCATCAGCGCCAGCCCCTCGGCCACCGGCAGAATCTGGTCGGAGTGGCGAACCACGCTCACCCCGACTTGGCGCAGCAGGTCGACCGTCATCGCATAACTGCCGGCGAGCGCGCCGGTGTGCGAGCTGGCGGCCTTCTTGCCCATCTCGGTGGCGCCGGATTTGTACACCACCACCGGCTTCAACGGGGTGATTTCGCGTGCGACCTCGAGAAAGCGCTGGCCGTCGCGAAAGCCCTCCACATAGAGCGTGGCGACCCGGGTGTGCTCGTCCTCGCCGAGATAGCGCAGGTAGTCGTTGAAGCCGATGTCGGTCTGGTTGCCCGGCCCGACATAGGTCGAGAAGCCGACATGGCCGTTGTGCTCGGCCTCGAGCACCAGCGCCAGCAGCATGTTGCCGGACTGCGAGATGAAGCCGATGTCGCCCGGTTTGACGTTGGCCAGCGCGAGCAGATTGACCTGCTTGTGGAGGTTGAACATGCCCGAGGTGTTGGGTCCGATGATCCGCACCCCGC
Source organism: Zoogloeaceae bacterium (assembly GCA_016790005.1). Lineage (GTDB taxonomy): Bacteria > Pseudomonadota > Gammaproteobacteria > Burkholderiales > Rhodocyclaceae > UBA2357. The sequence goes on along the minus strand of JAEUNS010000143.1, from coordinate 568 downwards.
CGGCCCGCGCCGCGTTGAGCACCTCCTGCTCGAGCTTGGCGCCTTCAGGGCCGGTCTCACGAAAACCGCTGGCAAGAATCACCGCGCCCTTCACCCCCTTGGTGCCGCAGTCAGCCAGCAGCTTGGGCAAGGTCGAAGCGGGCGTACAGATCAGCGCCAGCGCCACCGGGCCGGGAATGTCATCAAGCGAGGCGAAGGTCGGTACACCGAGAATCTCGGGCACCTTCGGGTTGATCGGATAGATCTTGCCGGCGTAGTTGCCCTTGATCAGGCCGACCATGGCCTTGTAGCCGCGCTTTGTCGGGTCGGCCGACGCGCCGATGATCGCAATCGACTCGGGCGCGAGAAACTCGTGAAGGGGGCTGGTGTGGGCGATCGGCTTGAGTTCAGTCACTCTTCATTCTCCCGTGAAGACCGGGTTGCGTTTTTCGGCGAAGGCGTCGACGCCCTCCTGCCAGTCGCGGGTGGTGCCGACGAACATCATGCCTTCGAGTTCGGCGATCAGGCAGGCGTCGAGTGTGCGCTCGGCCGACATGTTGAGCTGCTCCTTGGCCAGTTGCATCGAGAA